>JAJDXU010000395.1 GCA_022823105.1 Dehalococcoidia bacterium | reverse complement strand
GCGATTTCGTCGCCGGACTTCACCTGCCGCATGGCGTCGACCACTGCGGTCGGATCCTCGATCCGGCGAATGCTCTTGGCGCCCCGTTGGGCCATGCGCCGTCGCTGCTTGACCAGCCCCGATATGATCCCGTCCACGCGGTCGTCGGCGCCCAGCGCGTAGTAGATGGTGTCGTACTCTGCCAGGAGCTTGGGGAGTTGGGCGTCCAGCTGCTCCAACGGGTACGCGGCGTTGGCCCCCAGGGGACCCACTGCGCCCCGAACTCCTGCCCTGCGGCCCACCCAGATCTCAAAGGTCGGGTCATACGGCCGTACGAACAGCGTGTACGGAGTGTGGGACCCTGGACGCAGCACCGCCACTGCATCGGGCTCATCGAACCCGGTCATATACCAGAATGAGGATTCCTGGCGGTACTGGTGGTCAACGTCATTGTTGCGCGGGGAGTCGTGTCCCGCCGCGATGACGATTGCTCCGCCCGTCAGGGAATCCATCAGACGACGGCGACGGGAACGGAATTCTGTCGGTTGAGTTGCCAGCAGGTCAGCGCTCATTCGGTAACGTTCTCAGGCAAGCAGAGCATTGAATTGACCGCGAGGCATTATATCAAGGGCATCGGCGCTCAGCAACACCAATTTCCATGTGCGTGGCCCCAGTCCGCTGTCGTGCGACGATTTCGCTCACGCGCGCCGCCGGAACCAGGGCTATCGCACATGAACGGTTTAGTATCGTCATACCGGCGAAAGCCGGTATCCATTGACCGAAGTCGGCTGTTTCCATGGGAATATCAAGCCATTCACAGGTTCTGGACTCCGGCTTTCGCCGGAGTGACAGGTGAGTGATCTCACATGCGATAGCCCTGCCGCCGGAACGCTTTCCTGTTCGCTGGTGCGGTATTCTGATATAATCCCCGCGCAACCGTGATGCCTCAACTGAATGTGAGTGGAACAGCCGCCGTGGACTGACCTCCGCGGGGGCGATTTTTCGGTTAGTTCTGAGTTTTCGGGAGTTAGACGCAATGCCGGCTTATGCCGTAATCGGAGGACAATGGGGCGACGAGGGCAAGGGCAAGGTGATCGACTACCTTGCGGGCCAGTCCGATTGCGTCGTCCGTTACGCCGGCGGCAATAACGCCGGGCACACGGTGGTCAACGAACACGGAGAGTTCCAGCTCCACCTGGTGCCTTCCGGAATCTGCTGGCCCGGCGTTACGGGCATCATCGGGAACGGCGTCGTCGTCAATCCCCAGGTTCTGCTCGGCGAAATCGCCGGCCTGGAGGAGCGGGGCATCGATACCGGCCGCCTCTATGTCAGCGACCGCGCCCACGTCATCATGCCCTATCACATCCTCCTGGATGAATTGCAGGAACGCGCCCGGGGACGCTCTGCCATCGGCACCACCGGCCAGGGAATCGGCCCCGCCTACGTGGACAAAACGTCCCGGGACGGCATTCGCGTGGGCGACCTTCTGGACGGCGAGCGCCTGCCCGACCGCCTCATTGCCGCCGTTGAAACGAAAAACAAGGTCATCACCGGGGTGTACGGCGGAGAACCCGTGGACGCCGATGAGATGCTCGCTCTTTGCCGCGAGTGGGGAGACCGGCTCAGGCACCGGGTGTGCGCCACCGAGCAGATGGTGCAGGACCTGCTGGATCAGGGCAAACGGGTACTCCTGGAAGGCGCTCAGGGCACGCTCCTGGACCTGGATCACGGCTCATATCCTTACGTCACCTCCTCCTCGCCCTCCATCGGCGGCGCAATCACCGGCCTGGGCATCAACCCGCAGTCCATCGAAGGCGTGGTCGGAGTGTTCAAGGCATACTCCACCCGCGTCGGCGGCGGCCCGATGCCCACCGAAATGCACGGAACGGCCGGCGAAGAACTGCGCGAAAAAGCCCACGAATACGGCACCACCACAGGCCGTCCCCGGCGGGTGGGCTGGTTCGACGCCGTCGCCGCCCGTTACAGCCGTCAAATCAACGGATTCACCGGCATGGTGCTGACCCGCCTCGACATCCTCGACGGGATGCAGGACGTCAAAATCTGCGTGGGATACAAGGTGGGCGACCAGCCGGTTGAACGCTTCCCCGCCAACACGGCGCTGCTCGAGGAATGTGAACCCATCTACGAGAAGATGCCCGGTTGGACGGAGCCGACGGCCAGCGCCACCCAGCCGGAGCAGCTCCCCGCAAACGCGCTGGCCTACGTCCGCCGCATCGAACAACTGGTGGGCTGCGATGCACAGATTATATCAACCGGCCCAAGTCGTGAGGAAACTATCGCAATAAATCGCGTAATACACTAGCAAAAACGCATAACTAGTAATAGCATGATTTCGCAGCCCTTTCCGGCACATTAGCCGGAAAAATATAAAATACGCTGCGGAGGAGTACAATAATGGCCACGAACGCCTCCACCATAGGGGTTGAGCCGGAAACCTCGATTTTCGGCCGCTTCTTCGTCCGTTACACCGAAGAATTCTACCTGCTCTTCAGGCTGATCTTCGCCTTCCTGGTGTCCCTCCACGGGGTGCAGAAGGCCTTCCAGATGTGGGGATTCCCACCACCTGGCACTGAGGGCGGCCCGCCCGGCATCGTGTACCTGGCCGGTTGGGTCGAACTGATCGTGTCGCTGCTCATCGGGTTTGGCGTGCTGACGCGCCTGGGCGCCGGCGCATTGTGCGTGACCATGGTCATCGCCTACTTCATGATGCACGTCGGGAAATGGCCCTTCCAGCCTGGTGGCGGCGAAGTCGCAATCCTGTTCTTCATCGCCGCCGGCATAATCGGCATCATGGGCAGCCGGAAGTATGGCCTCGAGCGCCTGATCTTGAAAAAGGAAATTCTATGATGCAGCAGCAAGCAGCAAGGTTCGGCATCTACTTCAACGCCGAGCAGAACCAGGTCGTCCGGATCAACTCGCCTTACTGGTTCCCGCCGGAGCCGGAATGGCAGAAGGTCACCGGGGAAGTCAACGCTACCCTGTTGGACCTGCGACGCATGGTCGGTGAACAGGGTCTCTCCAGCGACCCCGATTCGGTTACCTGGACCACGCTGCCCCTGCTCGACGAAGACGCCTAGCGGCGCTGCTGCAACTTCCATAATGGAGCCGGAACCGCCGGGCCAGTCCCCGGATTCGGCTTTCGATGCGGCCAACTACCCCCGCCCGTCGGGGTGGTTCGGCAAGTTGGCCGCATCCGGTCCCGCCCAGGCCCGTCGATGGATGCGCTGGGCGTGGCTCGCCTCATTGGCGTGGTGGGTGTGGAACACCGGCCTCCTGCTGGTGTGGATCGTGGCGTCCGTCATACCGCCGGACCCGACGGTTGCCGATGCCGACGCGCCGGTGCCGGCGCGCATAATCATCTATTACGGCGTCGAGGGCTTCATCATCGGCCTCCTGGGCCTCGGCCTGAACCAGCGATGGCGCACCGCCGGTCTCCTGTTGCCCGTCGTCTTCCTGATTACCCGCGTGATCGCCCTCACCAGGCTGGAACCGTTGGCCTTCGATGTCCGCGCCTTCCTGTGGGTGGTCATTTACCTCCTGCTCCTGTTCCTGTTCATCCGCGGCGCTCAGGGCGCATGGAGCTTCCACTGGTTCACCCACCTCGGTTTCTCAACGCGAGATCGCTGATCTCGGATATCGCGCCGGCGCTGCCAGAAGGCAACAAAAAGGGCGGGATCGGGTCCCGCCCTGACTCACGAATCGCAGAAAACGGCCGTCAGTCGGTATCGAACGCCGGCATCACGTCCCGGGAGAACTGCGCCAACTGGTCCTTGAAAACCTCGCGGGGCATGCCCATCACGGAGCCAAGGTTGATGCGCTCCACGCCGGGATATCGCGCCTCGTCCTCTTTCAGGGTGTTGATGATGTCGTCGGCCGAACCGCAGAGCCACGCGCCGCTCTCCACCGCGCCTTCCAGCGTGGGCAGCTCCACGCCCCGGCGCAGGCCCGGGTTTGCCACTGCCTCGATCTGCTCCGGCTGAAGCGCCATCAGACCCAGCGGCGCGGCGAACTTCATCGCCTCTTCAAAGTAGGGGCGAGCTTCCTTGATGGCTTCTTCCCGGTTCTTGCCAAGGAAGAAACGATACCCCAGCGCGATGTCCTCGCCCAGCGACAGTTCGCGGCCGTACTTTGCCGCCGCCTGCTGATACATCGTCAGCCGGTCGTACCGAGTCGGCTCCGGCGTGTTCGCCACCATCGCCTTGATGCCGATGCGCGCCATGAAGTCCACGCCCTTGGGATTGCCGGACACCAGCGGCTGCCAGATCTCCACCGGGTCCTGCATCGGCCGGGGCACCAGGCTCAGCTTCTCCAGCGTGTAGCCCCGGTAGGGCACCTCGGCCGGGATCTTGTAGTGCTTGCCATCATGGGAGAACGACTCCTGGCTGAAGGCTTTCACCATCACCTCGACCTGTTCCTCGAACATCTCGCGGTTGGCGTCGCCGTCAAACATCGGCGAACCGAAGGTCTCCACCTCGCGGGAGTGGTAGCCCCGGCCCACGCCGAAAATGATCCGCCCGCCCGACAGAATGTCGGCCATCGCGAAGTCCTCCGCCAGCCGCAGCGGATGCCACATCGGCGTGATGTTGAAGCCGCAGCCGTACTTCAGCCGCTCGGTGTTGCACGCCAGGTACAGCCCCAGCATGATCAGGTTGGGGATGCACTCATACCCTTCCGGCTGGAAGTGGTGCTCGGCCATCCAGAACTCGTCGTAACCGTGGGCCTCCAGGTGCTTGGAGATGTCCAGGGCCCAGTCGAAGACGCTGGCCAGCTCGTCCTTGGAATACCAGCGGTCGTTGGCGGGTGTCCCGTCCAAACCGAGATTATCGTCCACCACGTGGCCGGCGTATGATGCGCTGAAACTTTTGAACATTTTCGGTGACTCCTCCCTGCCTGGCGGAAATCTGTGTCTCGCCCCGTGTCGCGCTCCTAAGCAGTGGGCGGCGGCGCGGGCGCCGGGTTGTACAGTTCTATCCCGATGGTCGCCGGGAACACTCCGGCCAGTTCGTCCACCGTCCACCGACCCTGCTTGCGGATCGTCTTGACCGGCTCCGGCTCATTCAGCAGCGTTACCAGCCCGCCGGTCACGTGGAACACGTGGCCGTTGACGTGAGCGGCCTCGTCGGATGCCAGCCACGTCACCATCGGCGCAACGTCCTCCGCTTCACCGCGCAGGCTGCCCCCGGCCGCGATCCCGCGGGCCGAGCGCAGCGCGCGGGCTTCATCGGGCACGCTGGTGGTCATGCGAGTGCTGGCCGAAGGCGAAATGGCATTCGCCGTCACTCCGTAGCGACCCAGGTCGCGGGCGCACACCCGCGTGAACCCGGCGATGCCATCCTTGGCCGCGCCGTAGTTGGCCTGCCCGCTGTTGCCGTAGAGTCCCGACGTGCTGCTGAACGTGATGATGCGGCCCGACCGCTGCTGCCGGAACAGGATGCTCGCGTGCTTCACCACGGTGAACGTCCCCTTCAGGTGCACGGCTATCACGTCGTCCCATTCCTGCTCCGTCATGTTGAACACCATGCGGTCCCGCAGGATTCCCGCGACCGTGACCACGATGTCCAGCTTGCCGAAGTTGTCCACGGCGGTCTGCACGATCTTTTCGCCGCCGTCCATGGTGGCTACGGACTCGGTGCAGGCCACGGCGTTGCCGCCATCCTCCTTGATCTCGTTGACCACCTGCTGGGCCACCGAGATGTCCGCGCCGGTGCCGTCAACGTTTACGCCCAGGTCGCAGACCACGACGCTCGCGCCCTCCTGCGCCATCAGCTTGGCGACGCCTCTCCCGATTCCCCGGCCCGCGCCGGTTACGATTGCTACCTTGTCTTCTAGTAGGGGCATTGTCGTTCAGTCCTTTTGTGGTGCAGGAGCGAATGATCATTCGCCCCTGCGATGCTAGCGAGGCTGCGCCGGCGCCGGGTTGATAATACCCGCCGTCAGATAGTTGCGGGCCCGGTCCGAGAGTTCGTCCATCTCCCAGTGCCCCGTTTCCGTCCAGATGGCCCGCTCCGGCCGCGGCTGGGATACCAGCGAGATGGTGTCGCCGTACACCAGGAAGGTCTGGCCGTTTACGTTGGCCGCGTAATCGGAAGCCAGGTAGCACACGAATGGGGCCACCGCGTCCGGATCCAGGTCCCGGATGTTGTCGTCGCCGGAGGAGTCGGAAATGGATGCGACTCCGCCCCGAGCGCGGATCTCTGCCGCCGAGTCGGGAATCGACCCGATCATCCGCGTGGTGGCCCGAGGCGCGATGGCGTTGGCGGTCACACCGTACCGGCCCATATCCTTCGCCACCACCTTGGTGAACCCGGCGATGCC
>JAJDXU010000262.1 GCA_022823105.1 Dehalococcoidia bacterium | reverse complement strand
CTCCCTACTACGATTCCGGCGGACGGTTGGGCGGCAATTCCATCCTGGTCTGGGGATCGGAGGAGCAGAAGCAGGAATTCCTGCCCAAGATATTCAGGGGCGAAATCCGCACCTGGCAGTTGCTCACCGAACCGGAAGCGGGTTCCGACCTCGCCAACGCCAAGACCTCGGCACGGCGCGACGGCGACGACTACGTGATCAACGGGCAGAAGGTTTACGTCGGCAGCGCCCACGGTTCCGACTACATGTGGACCATCACCTGCACTGACCCCGAGGGCGACCGGCACCACAACCTGAGTTGGTTCATGGTGCCGTCGGACCTGCCGGGCATCAGCGTCTTCCCGATGGATCTGTTATCGTCCGCCGGCGAATCGGGGGCGGGTTCCGGCGTGAAGAACATCGTCTATTTCGACAACGTTCGCGTCCCGGCCCGCAACCTCATCGGAGGCGAGAACGAGGGCTGGAAGGTCGCCACCACCCACCTGGAGCTTGAACACGGCACCGGCGGCCGAATCGGCCGCAACTGGATCGTTGACCGCATCTTTGACTACTGTATGACCAACAACCGGCGCGGTGAGGTGTTGAGCAAGGACCCCGACGTGCGCGAGCGGTTGATCGACATCTACATCGACGCTGAGATTGGGCGGCTTTTTCAGCTGCGCAACTACTGGATGCGGCACAGCGGTGCGCATATCACCTACGAAGGGCCGCAGGCCTCGTACTTCCGCAAGATGTCGGGCCTGCGCATCGCCACCGGAATCCTGGACATCCTGGGGCCGGCAGCCCTAACCAAAGACTCGCAGTGGGGAGCCGGCGATGGACACATCGAAGCCCATCAGCGCGCCGCCATCATCGCGCTGCATCCCGGCGGCACCACCGACATCCAGAAGGTCATCATGTCGCGGCGGATCGGAATCGGTCGCCAGCAACGTGAGCGGGCCGGCGCCCTGGCGTAGCCTTTCGTACAGGCAAACCACCGTAGGGGCGACTCATGAGTCGCCCCTACCTACGAAAATCAGGAGTCTCCCGGCAATGGACTTGTCCCTCACCGAAGAACAGGAAATGCTGAAAGCGGCAGTCCGCCGCTTCGTGGATACCGAGTACCCAAAGGAAACGCTGCTGGAGCTGTCGGCGACGGGTCAGAGTGCTCCCTCCGAGCCGTGGGCGAAGCTGGCTTCAACCGGTTGGCTGGGCATCATCATTCCCACCGAGTACGGTGGCGAAGGAGGCTCATTCACGGATGCCGGCGTGCTATTCGAGGAGCTGGGCCGTGGTCCCGTCCCCGGACCGCACCTGAGCAGCGCGGCCCTGGGCGCGCTTGCCATACTGGAGGCCGGCACCGAAGAGCAAAAGCGTTCCCTGTTGCCTGACATCGCGTCCGGTCGCCGTACCGTCGCGTTGGCCATCACCGAGGCGGATTACCAGTGGGATGAATCCGACGTGCAAGCCATCGCGGCAGCCGACGGCGACGGATTCCGCATCTCCGGCACCAAGGTGTACGTGTACGACGCGGCGGCGGCCACCGACCTGATCTGCGCGGTACGCACCGAGAATCGCCAGCACGTCGGTCTGGTGGTGGTGCCAGCTGACGCGCCGGGCGTGTCGGTGCGCAAGCTGGAGGGTTTCGCCTGGAATCTGGCCGAGGTACGGCTGGAAGGCGTGCAGGTGGGCCTGTCGGCGGTGCTGTCGGGCCGGGCCATGCCGGGCTCCAGCCCGTTCTCCGGCGGTTGGCTGGCGTTGGAGCAGGCGGTGTCGACCGCCATCCCCCTGCTGTGCGCGTACCAGGTGGGAGGCTCCCAGCAGGTTTACGAGATGTCGGTGGAGTACAGCCGAACGCGCATCCAGTTCGGCACGCCGATCGGCCGGTTCCAGAGAGTGCAGGACCACATCATCAACCTGGTCAACGAATTGGACTCGGCCCGGTGGACAACCTACGAGGCACTGTGGAAACTCGACACGGAACGGGAGGCGGCGGACAGCATTCACCTGGCCAAAACCGTGAGCAGCGCAGCGTACTACAACGCCTGCAACCATGCCCACGAGGTGCACGCCGGCGTGGGCAGCACCACGGAGTACGGCCTGACGTTGCATACCACGGCGTCTCGGACGCTATACCAGTTCCTTGGCGATCCCAAGTTCCACCGACGGCGGTTGGCGGACGCCCTGGGTCTCTGATCAGCAACGATATCGGATCGAACAGGAATGGGGGGTCGGTGCGAAGCCGACCCCCCATTTTTGAGAAACACGATGGCAGAGTTACGGTTAACCGTCTGCCATGCCTTCCAGCGCTTGGGAAACTTCGTTCTGGAGGACCTGGAAGACATCGCCGACGCTGCCCCGGGCGTCTACGGTGACGAAGTTGTGCTCCTGGGCGAGATTGCGGAATTCCTGCAACAACGCGCTCTGGTACCGGATGAAGTTGTCGTGCAGATCCGGTCCTCGCATGAAGTCTTCCCCGGACTCCCAATGGTCCAGTTGCCGTACTGCCAACACACGCGGCAGTAGTTGTTCCACGTCCACGTCCAGATACAAAACCCGGTCGGGCACCACGGCGAACTCGAACACGTCGTTAAGCCAACGGGCCGGCACTCCACGCACGCGGGCCCTGGCGATGATGGAGAATATGTAACGGTCCACCAGCGCCACCATGCCCGTCCGGAGCGCCGGCACGATGTTCTTTTCGAGGCGATCCCAGAAGTCCGTCGCGTAGAAAAGGTTGAGCGTCAGGGCGTCCAGGGTGTTGCCCCGCATCGCCCGGTTGATGCCGGTTGCCGCCAATTCGGAACGACGGAATCCGGTCACGGTGACGGCGTATCCCTCCGCCTCCAGCCATTCTTGCAGCATCCCGATCTGGGTGGAACGGCCCACTCCGTCCGTTCCTTCGATCACGATCAGCCGGCCCGGGGTGGGCTCACCGGCTACTCTGGGCGGTGTATGACCGTAGAACTTGATCTCACTCATGTCAGGGCTCCGGCTTGATAGGAATATTGAATGCGCGGGAGCATTTTACAGGTCGGCGACTTCCGGCTCGGTGGGCCTGCGACGCATCGGCGGCGGAATATAGCGCCCGGTCAATCCGGCCTTACCCAACGCTTCGGGCAGACTCTGTCGCCGGATCCCCATGGATTCCTCAAGCAGAGGCTCCACGTACCGGCGCACCAACTGCTGCTGCACGGCGATGGGCTGTGTGGCGTCGATGGCCGTCAGCCCAAACTCCTCGATCATGGAGTCATACTCATTCAGCAGTTTGCCCTGGAAGATGCGGAACGACTCTTCCCGGTCGTTGGAGAACCCCATGTCCTGCCCGGATTCGTAGTATCCCAACTCCTCGCGCCCGGCATTGATCCGTTGGATGGATACGTCCAACGGAACCCTGAAATACAGGCCCAGCGTCGGTTGCACCGCGAACGAATAGATCCGCCGCAGCCAGTCCCGATCGACTCCCCGCGCCGAATCCCGGGCGAAGGCGGTGAAGACATAGCGGTCAGCGAGGACGATGGCTCCCGCTTTCAGGGCCGGCAGTATCTGGGCATGGACCCGGTTGGCGAAGTCGGCGGCGTGGATGAGGCTGAAGGACATGGGCGTCAGCAACTCTTCCGTTTTGCCGCGCTTGGTGGTGCGCCTCACGATTGGCGAGGAGTTCCACTCTGTGAATACCGTCACCAGGTTGCGGCTGTTGAGCCACTTTTGCAGCAGATCGATCTGGGTGCTCTTTCCCGACCCATCAATACCTTCGACGATGATGAGCTTGCCCGGGTAGTGCCCATCGTCGGGGTGTTTGCCGTAGCGCTCACCCATTTTGTAAGCCAAATGCGCCTGTAATGTGGTCATGATTCGCACCTCACGATGTTGATCCCCTCGCCGAACGCCACCTTCCACTTTTCCCTCAACCCCAGACCTGCCGCATCGGACCATGCCGGGGTTGTTACTGTCAAAATACCACGTTGCCGTTGAAATCGCACGGCGCTGGAATTCATCCCGATGGGCAGGCGGTTGTCCAATTCCTCCGCCAACGTCAGGGCCACCGCCGCCTGTCGTATGGTTTCCAGATCGATTGAGCGAAGCAGCCTCGACTTCCGGAACCGCGGCGGCAATTTGCGACGTTCCGCCGCAATGAGGATAGCGGCCATGCATGCGGACTCTCTATGCGTGAATCCCGGCAAATCAGTGCGCACGATTATGCTCGCCGTCCGGTTCAGCCTGTTGTAGAAATCGATGGCGTTGCCGATATCCAGAACGAATGCAGCGCATTCGAGCGCCCGGCGTATTTCAACATTGTCGCCCTGCCAGACTGCGGCGCCGATGGCGGATGCCACTGCGGCTCTCCGACGTCCCCGTTGCGAGAACCGGGGCACAAACCGGCCAACGAGATCCTCCAGCGACGCAGACCGGACGGATTCCAGGAGGGGAACCTCCACCGTTCCCCGGTGTTGCAAAAACTCCGGACGGCGAGCCAGGCCTTCCCGCAATCCCTGTCCTGAGACCAGAATTCCGTCGGCGTTGGTGTATTGCGCCAAGGCATGAGCCACGATCACTCCACCAACTATGGAATGACTCCGTTCCGGGTTCATGCCATTCATTGATGCCCGCTCCGCTGAGGAAGTGGTCGCCAGTTGCCGGGCCTGTGCGGCGAGTGCATCGGCATGCACCATGTAGCCGTGGATTTTGATAATCGGGTACGGCTCCCGCGAACGGTCCAACCTGGACAGCAGCCTTACGGAACCACCGGAGCCTACCAGGACTTCGCCGACACCCAGTCGCGGGACGCCCGCCGATGCGAGGGTCGCGTGGACGAACTCATACGCAGCGTGAACAGCCTCCGTCGTCGGCAGGTCGGTCAGGTTGAACTGGTCGGCGATTCGCAGGCTCCCCAGCGGCAGGGAAACGCTTGAGGCCTGGGTCCGATCGTGGAAACCTACCAATTCGGTGCTGCCGCCCCCGATGTCGGCCAACAGGCCGTTCGTGACCGGCAGCCCGTGGATCGCGCCCAAGAAACAGAAAGTCGCCTCGTCCTCCCCGTGGATTATTCTGAGCGGGATGCCGAATCGCTTCACCGCGGCATCGATTATCGACGACGCATTGTCAGACTCGCGCAGGGCGGCGGTGCCAACGGCGTTGATGGTCTGTACGCCGAAGCCGCGGGCGACCATGGCAAAATCCTCGAGGGCGTCTACGGCGCTGGTAACCCCGGATTCATCCAGCATGCCGTTCTCGTCAACGTGGCTCATGAGGTTCAAGTTCACCCGCTGCTGAGCAACTATTTCGATGCCCCCGCCCCGATTCACCTGCATGACCACCGCCCGGGCGGAGCCCGACCCCACGTCGATGACGGCCGTGTAACACTCGAGGCCGGCGGATTGATGGTCGGGGTCAGCAACGGATGGTCCCCAGCCGGGCCCCTGCGCATTTGAGTCGTCTGCAAGGGCCCGAAACGGTCCGAATTGGAGGGGTGAGGTCATTACCGTTTACTCCCGGTGGACGGTCATGTCCTGGGTGTGATCGGAGCAGGCAACCGCTAACGCGATGCTACAATCTAGCGACTTGCGAACATTTGAAAGAGGCTTCAGGAGGTAATCCATGCCCAGGCTCGACGGAAAAGTGGCGATAGTGACTGGGGCGGCGCGCGGAATGGGTGAGGTCGAAGCCCGGTTGTTCGCGGAGGAGGGCGCAACGGTGGTGCTGTGCGACGTTTCCGACGGAGACGGCAAGCGGGTTGCTGAAGACATCGTTGCGCACGGCGGGACGGCTGAGTACCTGCACCTGAACGTGACCGATGAGGACAACTGGCGGGAAGTCATCGGCTGCACCGTGGCTGGGCACGGCAGGCTGGACATTCTGGTCAACAACGCGGGTATCTCCGGCTACGACGAGGAAGACAACCTGGGCACGTCAACATGGGACCGCCTCCTGGAGATCAACGCCAAAGGCGTCTTCCTGGGCATGAAACATGCTATCGGCGTCATGGAACAGGGAGACGGCGGCAGCATCGTCAACATTTCGTCAATCTCGGGCATAGTGGGCCAGGATTTCATCCACATGGGTTACAACGCATCCAAGGGTGCGGTGCGGCTGATGACCAAGTCCGCCGCGGTGCGTTGGGCTGAGGCGAGGATCCGGGTCAACTCCGTGCACCCGGGCCTCATGCCGCCCATGGCGGGCGGGTCCGCCTCTTCGGAGACCAGGGACGCCATGACCGCCAACATCCCTATGAAGCGCACCGGGCGCCGCGAGGAGGTGGCCTACGCCGTGCTGTTCCTCGCCAGCGACGAGGCGTCCTACATCACCGGCGCGGAGCTGGTAGTGGACGGCGGGTTCACGGCCCAATAGACCCGGTTCCAAACCGTTGCCAAAAATAATGCCCGTCGCCGAATGGGTTACGGGCTGTTGGATTCCTGGGCGAATCATACGGGCTATCGCGCCGCTGCAGGCAGGGTGGCTATCTCGGCCTCCAACCGTTCGATGTCTGCCTCGTCGAGGTTGAAATATTTGGCGTCCGGATGATGGAACACGATGGCGGAGACCGAGCCTTCGGGATCCATCATGTACCCGTCGGTAAGTTCAACCCCGATGTTATCGGTCACTCCCAGCAGTGCGAACAGCTTTTCCTGATCTTCCAGACGGGGGCACGCCGGATATCCGAACGAGTACCTCTTGCCCCGGTAGTTGGCCCGGAAAAGCTCCCGCAGTTCGTCCTCGCCGGCCACCTTGATCCCGGACGGCTCGCCGATATTCCACATGCTGCGGATTCGCTTGTGCAACAACTCGGCGAAACCTTCCGCCGATTCAATGGCCAGGGCTTGCAGGGTGTGCGAGTCCAGGTAACGCCCACCGCTCTTCCAACGTTCCGAGAGATCGCGAATACCCGGTCCGATGGTGGTGGCGAACATCGCCACGTAGTCGTTTTCGCCGTCACCCACGGGCCGCGCGTAATCGGAGAGGCAAAGACCATCCTTGCCCGCCTGCCGGCCGAAGTAGAATCGTTCCAACTCGGTTGCGCCGTCTCCGTCGTAAATGATCAGCCAATGCCCGTCGGAGCGGCACGGGAAGAATTTGAAAACCGCGCTGGCCGCGATGTCCGACCGGGACAGCATTATGTCCTCGACACGCTGCACCTGCCGCCTCAGATCAACGGCTTTGGGCTCATCGTTCCGCAGCGCTTCCCAGAATCGCCCGCGATAACCCAAATGCCGAACGTACAGCATCTGCGGGTTTATGTACCCGAAAATCTCGTCCAGGTCGTAGTCCTCAAGGACGTGCAACCGCAAATCCGGAGGACGGGGCGAGGTGTCCAGCAACCTGACGGGTCGCGCGGTTTCAGTGAAGGACATTGAGCCTAGCCCCTCGTGGCCGCGTCTTCGAGCATCTGGGCGCTTTCCGACTCCAGCCTTGCCGCCAGCAGTTCACGTTCATCATCGTCCTGGATGGTATTGGCAAGCGCCAAACCGGTCATGGCGTCCGGCGCATAGGCCACCATGCCGTCATAATCGGGGGCTATGCGCAAGCGCGTGAACCGGTTGGACAACGCCGCGCCCCCCACCAGCACCGGTACGCGGATGCCGGCAGACCGGAAGTCCTGCACCGTTTCCACCATCATCTGCGCCGATTTCACCAGCAGACCCGACAGGCCGATCATGTCCGGCTGGTGTTCGCGGTATCCGGCGATGAGTTCCTGCGCGGGCACCTTGATACCCAGATTCACCACCCGGTACCCGTTGTTCGACAGGATGATTTCGACCAGGTTTTTGCCAATGTCATGCACGTCGCCCCGGACAGTGGCCAAGAGCACGCAACCTCGCGTCGCCGCGTCGCTCCGTTCCATGTGCGGCTCCAGGTGCGCCACTGCGGTTTTCATGGCTTCGGCGCTCTGCAGCACCTCGGCTACGATCAACTGGTTCGCGTTGAACTGGCGACCCACCTCGTCCATGCCCGCCATCAATGGCCCGTTGATGATTTCCAACGGCTCTCGATCCTGAAGCGCGATGTCCAGATCGTCCGTCAGTCCTTCCTTGCTGCCTTCGATAATGCACTGGGCGAGTCGTTCGTCCAGCGGCAGAGCGGACCGTTCCTCTGCGGTGGCCCGGGGAGCCCGGGGAGCCCGGTCGCGGAAATGCGCCGCGAAGGCGGCCACCGGGTCATCGCCCCGGTTCCAGATCAAATCCTCGGACAATAGTCGTTCTTCCTCGGGGATGGTCGCGTAGCGCTGCATCATCTCCGAGTTCACGATGGCCATGTCCAGTCCGGCTTGGGTGCAATGGTACAGAAAGACCGAGTTGAAAACCTCGCGCCCGGCCGCGGGCAGCCCAAAGGAAACGTTGGATATGCCCAGCACCGTCTTGGTGTTCGGCAGGGCTTCCTTGATCAGGCGCACGCCTTCGATGGTTTCCGCCGCCGACCCAACGTAATTTTCGTCTCCGGTGCCGGCCGGGAACACTAGCGGGTCAAATATTATGTCCTGTTCCGGTACGCCGTACTTTTCAGTGAGCAGGCGGTGCGACCGCACGGCGATCTCCAGCTTTCGTTCACGCGTTATCGCCTGAGCCTGGTCGGGGTCGTCGTCGATGCAGCCGACCACCAAAGCGGCGCCGTAACGGCGAGCCAAGGGTACGACCCGCTGGTATCTCTCCTCGCCGTCCTCCAGATTGATGGAGTTGATTATGGACTTGCCCTGGAGTCGTTTCAGCGACTCTTCGATCACGTCGGCGTCCGTGGAGTCGATCATGATCGGCGCCTTGACGCGACGGTTCAACTGGTCCAGGAACTTGATGACGTCGGCCGTCTCGTCGCGGTCCGGGTCCTGCAAGCATATGTCGAGCACGTGGGCGCCGTTGCGGACCTGCCGCCGGCCGACCTCCGCTGCCTCTTCAAAACGGTCTTCGGCGATGAGGCGCTTGAACCGTCGGCTGCCCAAAACGTTGGTGCGTTCGCCCACCACGGTCGGCCGGGTATCCTCGTTGACCACCACGGCTTCGATGCCCGACACTCGCGTCTCCAACGGCGGCGTCGCGGTACGGGGCACTTTGCCGGCCATAACCTCGTTGATCCGACGGATGTGCTCGGGTCCCGTGCCACAGCAACCGCCGGCCAGGTTCAGCCAGCCGTTCTCGGCGAATCGTTCCAGCGTGCCGGCCAGCATTTCGGGCGTTTCGTTGTAATTGCCGTCTTCGTCCGGCAGGCCAGCGTTGGGAACGCAGGCGATGCCGAACCTGGAGAGTTCCTGGAGCGTCCGCAGGTGGTCGGTCATGAATTCCGGGCCGGTGGCGCAATTGAATCCTACCCACAAGAGGTCCCGGTGGGCCAGCGACGTGTACAGCGCTTCCGCATCCTGCCCGGCCAAAAGGGTTCCCATGGGTTCGATGGTGCCCTGCACCGCGACCGGAATGGCGGTACCCAACTCGGCCTGAGCCCTGTCGATGCCCTCCAGGCCGGCCTTGATGTTGATGGTGTCCTGGCTGGTTTCCAGCAGCAGGACGTCGGATCCGCCTTCGATGAGCCCGGCCGCCTGCTGGTGATAATCCGCGGCCAGTTCGTCAAAGGTCAATCCGCCGGTGACCGAAATCGTCCGGGTGGTTGGACCCATGGCGCCGGCCACGAAGCGCGGCCTCGTGGGGTCCGATTCGGTTATCTCATCGGCGACCCGCCGCCCAATCGTGGCCGCGGCCCGATTGATCTCGCGCACCCGGTCGGCCAGGTAATACTCGCCAAGCACCAGGGCGGTTGCGCCAAAGGTGTTGGTTTCGATGATGTCGGCGCCGGCTTCCAAGTAGGCTCGGTGGATATCGGCGATCACGTCGGGCCGCGTGATATTCAGGTATTCGTTACAACCCTCGTAGTCAGCTCCGCCAAAATCGTCCGGCCCCAAACCCCTCGCCTGAATCTGCGTCCCCATCGCTCCGTCGATGACCAGAATCCGTTTTTGCAGGAGCGATTTCAGTTCATTGATACGTTCTATAGAATCCATAAATCACAGTGGTTTGTACGTCAATTCACAAGCAAGGCTACCCATTATCGGCTACCGTGTCAAACGCGACGGCGTCGGCCGGCTACAAACCCTGCCCGTAATGGCGCCCATTTTGCTGGACTTTTGGTGACGTTGTATGAGTGAAAACGCTGTAATTTCGAACGCTCCTCGCCTGGTCGAATTGCTTTCCAAAAGATCGGCCTCCGCAAGCTCGGCAGACGTGTCCGACCGGGCCCGGGGCGTCATGCTCGGACTGGCTGCGGGAAATCTGCTGGGGATCCCTGTCGAAAGCCGTTGGCACAGCGACATCGCTGCCCGGCATCCCAACGGCCTGACGGAGATAGATCGCGCAGAAACGCACGAGCCCATGGATGACGATCTGGCGCAGGCGGTGGATCTGGGCGAAGCCATGGCGGCGGGCGGCGATTTCATCGCAGACTTCGTGGAACGCCTGATTGTTTGGCGGCGCGTCAACGGGCGCGGGATCGGATATACCACCGAAGCGGTGATCAACGAGTTGGAGCGGGAACGGCGCCCGCCCACCGCGGCTCGCACGATTTACGAAAACAGGAACCGCATCGCGCCCAACGGTGGGGTCATGCGGTGCGCTCCGGTAGCCATCGCACGGCGCAGCGACCCTGCCCGGCTGATCGCAGTCTCGGCATCCACCTGCGCGGTGACCCACTACGCGCCCTCATGCCAGTGGTCGTGCGTCATCATCAATGCAGTAATTGTCCAGTTCCTGAACGGCGTTGAGCCTGACCCGGGAGCGCTGCTGAGCGCGGCCGTTGAGGACGGATGCCCGGACCTGCTCGCAATTGCGCAACACGACGGCATACCAACCGATGCGTTAGCCGCGATCGTATCCGGCGCCAAACCGCCCCCGGACGCTGGGTGGCTGTTTCGCGACCATGGTCTCATCGGCCACACGCTGCTCGCAATGCAGTTCGGGCTCTGGGCCGCCACGACGCCGCTCAGCCTTGAGGAAGGGCTGATCGCGTCCGTGGCAGCCGGCGGCGATACCGATACCAACGCTGCCGTAGCCGGTGCGGTGCTGGGAGCCCGCTATGGAGCTGGCTCCATACCGCAGCGGTGGATGGACTGCATCCCGCAACGACTGCGGATCGAGGCGGTGGCCGCAGATCTCCTGGCGCTATAGCTCTGTCATCGCTGTTCCATCAGGCGAAGTGCCGGGCGAGTTCATCCCGGTTGCGGTCCAGCCATGCGACGTTCAGCGCGATCCGTTCCAGGGCTTGCCGTATGGTGCGTTCGGCGGCCGGCGTTGGGTGCGCGTCGAAGAAGGTTGCCACGTCGTCCCGGCGCTCGTTGGTGGTGAACGAGTTGGTGATGGCCACCAGCCGCATCAGCCCGAACCCGCCGCCGCCGTAGCGGCGGTCGAACTCTTCCCACTGATCCTTCAGGAACTCCCAGGCCAGGTCGCGGCCCTGGTGGTTGGCCGCCACTGCCGAAACGACGAAGATGGTGTCCTGCAGCCGCACGTCATCGCTGAGCGAGCGGTGCAGCGTTTCACGCAACAAATGCTCCTGCTGGAAGCGTGCCAACGACATCAGCAGTCGGATTTTTTCTTCGTGCAGCTCCGCAGCCCGTTCCAGTTCCCAGATACGGTCGTAAACTGCCTGATCGCCTTGCTGCGCTACCAAGCTGAAGACCACGCCGCGCAGGTCGGGACGCACGTTGGCGGCGTCAGCCTGGTATCGTTCGAACAACTCCTGCGCCTGTCCGATAACCGTGGGGTCGCCATACACGCCAGCCTGGCTGAGCACGGTAGAACGCAACAGCGAGTCCAGGTGTCCCTCCCCGGCGCGCGGTTCCCATCCGGAGCGCTGGGCAGAGGGGGCGAACAGCTGGCGGCCGAAGGCCCGGAACGCCTCCAAGCACGGTTCGTCCGCGATGAGACCCTCGATTTCGCGCAGATTGGTGGCGAGGTCGCTCCACACCGAGGCGTCGGTTTCATTCTGGTACGCTTCAGCCAAAGTCAGGAAACGTGTGACGGGCAGCAGCCCGGCCTTGGCGAGAGCGTAGGCGTCGTTCTGGATGCCCAGCCGGTCGGTGGCCGGCAAGGCCTGGTTTCCGATCACGGGTACGAGCCGGTCCCAATCCTCGTCGGTGTAGTTCACCCGGTAGAACCCGGTCTGGTCGGGGTTTACCTTGAACCAGTTCGGTTGCGCCGGCGCGGCCACCGTTACAGTGCCCGTGGCTGCGTTCACCAGCGTGGCGGTAATCCCCGTTCCTTCGGCCGTCACCGTCAACGGCACCGGCCAGACCTGCTCCTCGTGGTCGCCATCTGAGTCATCGCCGAGCACCGAATCGAACACGAAGCGTTCCTGCTTGACCTCCAGAGCGAGGCCGCCCTCGGTGGACGATGCCGCCACGTCCAGCACCGGGTATCCCATCTGACCCGTCCAACTGCTCATGATGGCGTTGACGGGTTGTCCGGAGGACTCCTCCAGCGCCGTCCACAGGTCGGTGGTGCGTGCGTTTTCATACGAATGCCGGTTCAAGTAGATGTTCAAGCCCTGCCGGAATGCGCTGGGAGTGAGAAAGTGCTCCAGCATCCTGAGCACCGACCCGCCCTTGCTATAGCTGATAGCGTCGAACAACTGGCTGACCTCGGCCGGGTTCAGTACCTCCTGCTCTATGGGGTGAGAGTTTTTCAGCCCGTCCAGGTTGAAGGCCCGGTTCGTATCCATGTTGACGAACTGGGTCCACATCGACCACTCGGGGAACAGCCAGTCCACCGCTTTTGTGCCGACCCATGTGGCGAAACTCTCGTTTAGCCAGAGATCGTCCCACCACTCCATGGTCACCAGGTCGCCGAACCACATGTGGGCCATCTCATGTGCCACCACTTCCGCGACGCGCTGCCTGGTGCCCGCCGAGGAATTTTCCGGATCCACCAGCAGGGCAGTTTCGCGATACGTGACGCAACCCCAGTTTTCCATCGCCCCGGCGGCGAAGTCGGGTATTGCCAGGTGGTCCAGCTTGGGCAGCGGATAGGGGATGCCAAAATAGTCGTTGAAGAACGACAATAATTTTACCGAGGTATCCAGAGCGAATTGTCCTTGGGCTTCTTTACCGCGGGTCATCCATACACCGACCACGGTGCCGTCGGCTGCCTCTTTTTCGATGTGGGTCAGGTCCCCGATGACAAATGCCAGCAGGTAGGTGGACATGATGGGCGTCGTGTCAAACTTGACCGTGCGGGTGCCGGCTGTTGGCCCGTCGCGATCCTCGATGATCGGGGTGTTGGACACGGCGGCCATCTCTGCAGGTATGTTCAGGGTCACCTGGAAGGTGGCCTTGGCGGCGGGCTCGTCCCAGCATGGCAACGCGCGACGCGCATCGGTGGCCTCGAACTGCGTGGTAGCGAGGTATGCCGTTTCTCCTTCCGGATTGGTGTATTGGCTTCGGTAGAAACCACGCAGTTTATCGTTCAACTCTCCGGTGAATTCCATCCGCAGGCGCTGGTGTCCGACCACGTCACCGCCGGAGGCCGTACCGAGGGCGATGGTGGCCGTCTCGGCGTCGGCATCGTACGAAACGCCGGCAGCCTGTTGGGTGTGCTCGCCATTCCCGTCCGTCCAACTAATTGATGCGGTCCGGATGTCGATCTCGGAAGAGTTGAGCATGATTTCGGTGGTGCCCGGTTCGATCCGTACGGTGATTTCTACCTCACCCAAAAACGTAAAATCGTCGAAATTCGGGGTCAACGTGAGGTCGTAATGCACTGGGCGGACGTTTTCGGGAAGGACAACGGCTTCGGCGGACGGCATCTATTTTTCCTCCGGATTCGCTACTCAGGATAGGCGCGGCGCCAGTGTAACACAACGTTTGTTTTGAGTTGAAAACGAGGCGGCGTTACCCAAAATTAGCGCACTTGCCCTACGTGGCTTGTGCGCTAGCATCTGTTGAGGAATAATATGCGCCGCCCGGTTGCATCAGCCGGAGCGTACGGAACATATCGGGTTTGTGCGATCCGTTTT
>JAJDXU010000365.1 GCA_022823105.1 Dehalococcoidia bacterium | reverse complement strand
CCGCTGATGTTGTAGTCCATGCCGGGCTGCGCGCGACCGCCCACGGCGTAGTTGACGGTCAGGCCGCCGCTGGGCGCCGCCATGGACAGGCTGACGGTCACGTCGTGGGTTCCGTCGCCCTCGCCGGGGGTGCTCTCCGCTACGGCGAACTCCGCCCTGGGCCCGTCGTTGTCCTCGACGGTCAGCGTGTAGGTGAGTTTCGTCGAGTCGCCCAGCTCGTAGCCTTCCCCGGCGGCGATGGTAATGACCACCTCCTCGGCATTTTCGCTGATCCGGTCGTCCAGGACCTGCACCGGGATGTCCACCGTGCTGTACCCGGCCCGGACCGTCACCGACCCGGAGGCCCGGCCCGACCCGTTGATCCGGAAGTCGTCGCCCGGCGTGGCCGCGTCCTCCACGGTGGTGTCGATGGTGTAGTTGATGGCCAGGTCCGCGGCCGGCGCCGGCCACACCGTGACCTCAACGTTCGCTACACCCACGTCCTCGCCCACCGTCTCCCCGCAGTCCGGACAGCTGACCTGGGCGAAGTAGGCATTGGACGTCTCGTCGTCCCGCACCGTTACGGTGCCGGAACTGGCCGATGACACCGTGTAGCCGTCCCCGTTGTTCAGGGTGACGGTTACCGACCCGTTGGCCTCGTCCACCTCGTCTTGCACCGTCGGCACGGTGATCACCGCCCGGCCCGTGTCGTCCATGGTGACCGGCTGTGGGTTCTGCCCCAGGTCGCCGGACGCCACGAAGTCGCCCTGCTGGGTCACCGTGTAGTTGACGGTCAGGTCCTCGCCAAACACCGGCGGCGGGAAGGCGGTGAGCGTGAACACGGCCGTCTCTCCCTCGGTGACCGGGGAGCCGCCCCGGATGGACAGCTTCGGCGTTACCTGCGTCCCGTCGGATGCCGCCACCGGCTCCGACCAGAGGCCGGCCACGCCCAGCTCGTTCACCGCACGCACGTAGTAGCAGTAGGTCAGGTCCCGGCGGATTTGGTCATCCACAAAGGCCGTTCCCTTGACCATCTCCGGGGTGTCGCCCTCGCCGGGCAACTGGCACGTCCCCGTCGACGCCCACACCTCGTAGTGGGACACTGGCCAGAGATTCACGTGCGCCACCTCGTCCCAGCGCAACAGGGCGAGGAACGGCTGGGGGTAGAGCTGCGCCCGCACGTCCCGCGGCGTGCCCGGGTCGCCGGCGCCGGCGCCGTAGCGGGCCTTGATGTCGTCCGTGTCGTTGTCCGCGTTGTAGTCGAAGTAGTTGGCGCTGTGGGTGGTCCCGTCAATGACCACGGAGTAGTCCTCGGTGTTCCCGATGGTGGCGGTGATGTTCGCCGCCGGGGCTCCCGCCGGGGCGATGAGGGTCAGCGTGGGGAACTCCGGCCGTCCCAAGGCCCCCCCGGACGTGGCGGGTAACATTCGCCCGACATCCCAGGTCGCCGGGCAGAGGCCGTCCGCGTCGCAGTCTCCCAACCGGAACTCGCCGGCTTCTTCGGTAAGCACGGCTCGCGATCCTTGGGGGACGCCGGTGAGCGCGACCTCCACTGCCGGGGCCGTGTCGGGGCCGTGGTTGGCAGCCATGATGGTGTAGGCCCGCTCGCCGGCGCCTGCCAGCGGACTGGCCCCGCCGTCCCACACCGCCAGCTCCGAGATGGGCCCGACATGGAAGGTATAGGTGGCCGAGTCTTGGCGCGTCGTATCGTCGGTCAGAGTTAGCAACATATCGTAGGTAAGGACATAGGTGCCCAATCGCTCGAACTCAAGAAAAGTAGGAAGTCTGCTGAAAGTAGATTTATTTCTAGGCGTTGTTGTACGGTTGACTATTTCGCTGGGTAGCTTAAACCAAGCGAATCCATTGCTATCAATCCTATAGTTCACTTTCCCGGGAGCGCCACTCCCATTCCAGCCACTGAGGGACAGCGTACGCGAGAATGTTTTGTACACACTATCGAACTCCTTGAGCGTGTCCTTAATGGCTAAACCTCCTACACTCCCTTTCCTCGTCCACCACGATACGGAACCATTCATGTTTACGCTATTTGTATTGTCGTCGACCAGGCGCGCAGCGGGGTCGCGGACTTGGACTATCGCTGAATCTGCAGCAAGGTATTCGCGTCCTCTCTTCGCCAGCAGCTTTAGGTGGTCGCCTGTCGCACATAAGCCGATGGGCTCGCTAACGCAATTATGGAAATAGAAAAGATCGACTTCGCCATCGCGCAGCACCTGCCGCGGCTGTTTGCCCAAGCAGATGGTGGCGACGTCGTTTTCCCGCTTCTCCGGGTCCAGTTCGAAGGCTGGCTCGGCGTTAACCACCGTCGCTGTCAGGCAGCGCTCCTCCAAGGGAATGTTCCCAGCAGTGACCAGGATCGGCAGGTCGAAGGTTTCCTCTCCCCGCAATTCTGATCTATCCACGAAGTTCTTTGTAAAATCCCCCACCTCCCAGATACCTGTGGCAGGGTTGAAGCTGGTATCGCCAGGCGCCTGTATCCCTTGGGGGAATCTCAATCCATCGGAGAGCTCGATCCTAACCTCAACGTCGCTTTGCAGATTGCGCGTAAAACGGCCGATTGTAAAGCCGGTACCGTGATTGGCATTTTCAGCTACAATTCTGAAGGTTGCCTGTTCACCGGGCTTCGGAAACTGATTACGAAGTACATGGCCGAAAACGGCGGCATCACCCTTGTTTATATGCCATTCGTCTTGATTACTTCCGCCATATACATAGGTGTGGCGGGACCACCATCTCTCGACGGCGTTGTTTGACCGGTACTTGAGTAACTCCCCCGGTTCAGAGTGAAAGATTTCGGCACGAACCTGGCGTGAGGTATCACTGACGTCCGTGGGCGGTACCCCGAAAAAATCAGTCTTCGGGCTAAGATCTAACTCCTCAACGCCTCCGGGCGGCAGCTCCGCAATGGTCCACACTCCCGCACTACGGTCCAACCCTCGAATTGGAAAAGTGTGAGCAGTGGGCGGTGGCGTAATTTTGACCTGTACGTTCCGCGCTGTAGCCCCGGGATGCCCCGCCACCAGGTTGTTAGTAACCCTGAGCGCGAATTTACCATGAGTGAAAGTCTCCAGGGACAGGTCGAACAGGGGCTGGGGGGATTGAGCGTGGCTGGTGTTCGTGGCTGCCGCAAGGGTGGCCACGAACACCAGGATGAACAGGGAAATCAGCAGCTTGGAGGTCATGGTTTTACGGGTTGCTCCAGACAACGGTTACGGATTGGGCCTGAAGTTCGACGGCGGGGGATTCAGGATCATCTTCTTGTTGGCGATACCAGACAGTCAGGGACACCGTTTCCGTCGTTGGGCTGTCGCGCTGGATTGTGTGCGCGCCCGGTGAGTCGTATATACCGCTTGAATCAGTGAACTTATAGTGGACATAATGCCCGTGGCCGAAGTCCGTCACTGCGGGGGTAAAGGTCACCGTTTCGCCCACCGAGGGGTTGGGGTTGTCAACGTGGATGACCGCGCTGGTGGGTATGTCTTCCAGGGCAACACGGACTGCCAAGCTGTCATCAATCGCGCTATTCGGGTTGCTCTCGTGGTCCAGGTTGTCGGTTACGCTGAGGGTGAGGTCGTAGCTCTCCCGCGTCTCAAAGTCCAGCAGCGCGCCGTCGGCAACCACGACCTGCACGGTGTGGGGGTTGGCCGTGGAGACCATGGCAAAGTCATCGCTGCCTTCGCCGGAGAGGCGGTACTCCAGGTCGTCCACTTCCGACTCGAAAATGGATATCGGGGTCCCCAGCGCGGTACCGGCAGGGGAGTTTTCGCGGATGCTGTAGCTGAGCCCGAAGCGGGGCGGCTCCACCTCGGCCAGCGCACTGCCCACATGGATGACGTAGCGCCTGACCTCGCTGGTCTCGGTCACGTTGGGGCTGATTGGGGACCAGTCGTCTGCGGCGCCATCCAGCGGGTTGTTGGCTCGGCGTACCCAGCCCTGCAGGTGGACTGAGATTTCGTAGGTGCCGGACTTGGTGAAGACCCACTGCAAGTTCTCGAACTGGCCCGGCTCCAGTTCCATGTCCTTAGTGTCGGCTGCTGCGCTGTCCCAGACCAATTCCGCGCCGAGCAACCCCAACTCGCGCTGCCGGTAAGCCAGAAAGTGAGGATGCTCGGATGGGGCAATGCCCGGATTGCGCTCCAACTCGAACTTGTAGCGGAATGCCGCCCCACCATCTTCCGCGCCGCCCCAGTACTGCGAGTCAAAGCGCATCGTCGAGAAGCCCAGGGTCAGGTCTGAAGACTGGTCTCCAGCGAGGTGTGGATCGTCCAGCCGCAACCACCATACCTCGTCGCCGGCGTCGGCGTATATGTCAACCTCTTCATACTGGTCCAGGCGCAGATGGGAGGTGTTGTTGTCTCCGATATCGCCGCGCACCACCGTCGCCTTGTGCTTGTCCAGCACGTGGAAGATGGCCTCGCCGACATCAATGCCCGATTCGCTCATGGTGGTGACCGTAGTCGTCTGCCCAAAGTCGTCGGTTTCCGTGGTGCGTGACACCAGCGGCGGGCAGAGGTTAGTAGTTAGTCAACCTTGTAGTGTCAGGGTATAGCCTGCGGAGTTTGGTTCTGGCCTTCCTGGTGGTAAATCGCCAGTTGATGGGGGCTGCGGCAGCGTTGCGCTCCGAGACGTTGGCGGCCACCGCCTTCTCCAGGCTTTCCGCGTCGGGATTGCGCCCCCTGAGGCAGGCTCGGGCCAGGACACTGAACTCCATCTCCGCCATGTTGAGCCAGCTGCCGTGCTTGGGCGTGTAGT
>JAJDXU010000453.1 GCA_022823105.1 Dehalococcoidia bacterium | reverse complement strand
TGGCGCCGTTGATCGAGGCCATCGCCGACCGGCTGCCCAACGTGCAGCACTTCGTGATCCTGGCCGACCCGGACGAGGTATCGACGACGCTGCCCAACGCGGTGTCCTACGAGACGCTGTTGGCCGCGGCGTCGCCGGAGTACCGGCCTGAGTACGTGGACGAATACTCGATGATGGGGTTGTGCTACACGTCGGCGACCACAGGGCTGCCCAAGGGCGTGGGGTATTCGCACCGGGCGGTGTACCTGCACTCCATGGCGTCGTCGATGACGGACATGTTCGAGCTGTCGGAGCGGGACCGGGTGATGGCGGTGGTGCCGATGTTCCACGCGAACTGCTGGGGCATGCCATACTCGACGACGCTGGTGGGAGCCAACCAGATCTTCCCGGGAGTGCGTCCCGACCCGCGCATCATCTGCGAGATGATCGAGGGGGAGGGCGTAACGCTGAGCGCGGGGGTGCCGACCATCTGGATCGCCGTGCTGGATCACCTGAACCGGTCGGGCGTCGAGTATGATCTATCGACTCTGACGCGGTTGATCAGCGGCGGTTCGGCGGTGCCGCTGGCGGTACTGCAGGCGTACCGGGAGCGGCTGGGGATCGAGATCATCCACGCCTACGGGATGACGGAGGCGGCGCCGCTGATCTCGGTGAACCGGAGGCGCAGCTGGCTGGACTCGCTGTCGGAACAGGAGCAATTGGAACTGTGCGCCAAGCAGGGCACGGTCGCGCCGGGGATAGAAACCAAACTGGTGGACGAGAACGGCGAGGAGGCCGATTGGGACGGTGAGCAGCGGGGCGAGCTGTGGTTCCGCGGCCCGTGGATCGCCGGGGAGTACGTTGACGACGAGCGCAGCGACGAAACATTCGTGGACGGCTGGTATCACACCGGCGACATCGCGTCCATAGACCCGGACGGATACATACAGATCGTGGACCGGGTGAAGGATATGGTGAAGAGCGGCGGCGAGTGGATCTCGTCGGTGGACCTGGAATCGGCGATCATGGCGCATCCGGACGTGCTGGAGGCGGCGGTGATTGCGGTGCCCCATCCCCAGTGGCAGGAGCGACCGCTGGCCTGCGTGGTGCAGCGGTCCGAGTCCACGGCAGAGTTGACCAAAGAGACGATCCTGGAGTTCATCCAGCCCAATTTCGCCCGGTGGTGGATGCCCGACGACGTGGTGTTCATCGACGAGATACCGAAGACCAGCGTGGGCAAGTTCGACAAGAAGGTGCTGCGGGAGCGGTTTGAGAGCCACGTCTGAGTCTCCGGATGCCGGCGGGATCGCCATTGCCGCCGCCGGCATCCGCAAGGACTACGGCGACCGGGCGGTGCTGCGCGGCGTTGACCTGACGGTGGGCTGGGGTGAGATTGCGGTGCTGTTCGGAGCGAACGGGGCCGGCAAGACGACGCTGCTGCGGGTTCTGGCGGGCCTGACGCGGCCGGACGGCGGCACGGTGCATCTTGCCGGGCGGCGCATGGGCCGGCGAGGAAAGCGTGCCCGGAGCGCGGTTGGGTTCGCCGGCCACCAGACTATGCTGTACAACGACCTGACCTGCCGGGAAAACCTTGCGTTCTACGCCAGGCTGTACGGCATAAGGGACTCGGGGAACAGGATCGGGCAGGTCCTGGAGCAGATGAACCTGCTGGACCGGGCGGACCGGCGGGCCGGGACGCTGTCCCACGGGATGCAGAAACGGCTGTCGATGGCGCGGGCGATTTTGCATGATCCGGCGGCGCTGCTGCTGGACGAGCCGGAGTCGGGGCTGGACGCCGAATCGGTGGCGACGCTGGGAGCGCTGCTGCGGGATTGGGCCGGATCGGGCCGCGCCGCGCTGCTGACGACGCACAGCGCGGAGGTCGGGCTGGCGTGGGCGGACCGGGCGCTGACGCTGGCCGGAGGGCGGATTGAATCAGATGCGGCGTCGACGGGATCCGAACCCGCCGTATCCGGGATGCTACAATGAGCCTGTCGGACCTGCCCAACGAATTGGGCGAGCGGGGGATATGGTGGCAGGTTTTCGGCTTTGCCATCACAGGTTGCATCAGCGTTGCCATATTGCAGATTTGGGACGGGTCGGATTTCTGGGTGTATCGCAGTTTTGAAATCGCGGTCAAAGACCTGTATTGGCTGTTCGTTTTGCCGCTGGCCGGAGCGATAGAAGGAGTACGGAAATTGTTTGAGAAAGCATCGGAAATCAGGGCGGCGCAGCGGGCGAAAATCTGGCAGAGAGGACTCAACCGTGGGCGCAAGGAAGCGCTCGCTGAGATACGCACCCGCCTGCAAAGTCCTACCATTCCGAAAGACCCCGAAAGCGGGGCCATTATTCTCACGCCGGAGGATGTTGACGCATTGCTGGGCGAAGGAAACTACGCTGACGAGTAGCGCGCCGTCGAGCCGGCCGCAAGAGCGCCGGTTTTGCCATGGAACTGCTGCGGGGAGCGCTGACGGTTGCCTGGAAGGACGTGCGCCTGGAGCTGCGCTCCCGGGAGGTGATCGCGTCGGCGCTGGTGTTCGGGCTGATTGTGGTGGTGGTGTTCAACTTCGGGCTGAACCGCGCGCCGGGCAGCCTGGAGCCGGTGGCGCCGGGGCTGCTGTGGGTGGCGTATGCGTTCATCGGGGTACTGGCGATGAACCGGGCGTTCACGCGCGAACTGGAGAACGGGGGGATGGACGGCTTGCTGCTGGCGCCGGTGAGCCGGGACGCAGTGTTCCTGGGCAAGATGCTGGGCAGCCTGGCGTTCATGCTGGTGATCGAGGCGATCCTGCTGCCGGTGTTTGCGGTGATGCTGGACCTGCCGACGCTGTCGCCGGCGCTGGGGCTGGTGATCCTGCTGGCGACGGTAGGATTCGCCACGGTGGGGACGTTCTTTTCGTCCATCGCCGTGCAGACGCGCTCTCGGGAAATCCTGCTGCCGATACTGTTCTTTCCGGTGGTGGTGCCGGTGATCATCGCGGCGGTGGAGGCGTCGGCGCTGGTATTGCAGTCGGGGCCGATGACGGCGGTGTGGACGCGGTGGCTGCCGTTGCTGATCGTATTCGACGCTCTGTATTTGGTAATATGTCCGTGGGTATTCGGTTACGTATTCGAGGGATAGCGAACATTGGCAGATATGGCCGGCCGGCCGCCGGATAAAGTGGCACGGCAAAACGCGGTGAACGATATGCGGCTCTGGCTGTTGATCACAACCGCGATTTTGATGCTGGTGGACGGCTACATGATTTTCATGGTGGCGCCGACGGACGCGGTGCTGGGCCACGTGCAGCGGATTTTTTACGTCCATGTGCCCGTATCCATTCTGTCGTTCCTGGGGTTCCTGGTGTGCGCGCTGGCCGGCATCGGATACCTGATCCGGCGGACGGAGCGGTGGGACCGGGTGGCGCACGCGTCGGCCGAGGTGGGCGTGGTGTTCGTGACGCTGGCGCTGGTGACCGGCATGATCTGGGCGCGGCCGGTGTGGAACGCGTGGTGGCAGTGGGAGCCGCGCCTGACCACGACGCTGATTCTGTGGTTCATCTACGTGGCCTACCTGATGATCCGGCAGTACGCGCCGACGCCCCAGCAGGGACGGACGTGGTCGGCGATCGTGGGGATCATCGGGTTCGTGGACGTGCCAATTGTCTATTATTCGGTGCAGTGGTGGCAGTCGATCCACCCCAGGCAGGTGATCGGGCCGGAGGCGGCGGAAGGCTCGCTGGAGCCGATCATGGCGCAGATCCTGGTGTTCTCGCTGGTTGCGACGCTGGCGTTGTTCGTCTATCTGCTGCTGGAAAGGATTAGTTTGAGGTCAATCGAAGACGGGATGTCGCAACTGCGCCGCGAAGGAAACACGGACTGAAATGAGCGAATTGCCGCCTGCCAACCTGCCCTACCTCTTCGCCGCGTTCGCCGTGGTGTGGGTGGTGTTTTTCGTCTACGCGGCGTACATGTCGTGGCGGCGCCAGTCGGTGCAGCGGGAACTTGAGGAGATGCGGCAATCCGATGCGTGGGAGAGCCGGGAGTCTGGGTCGGACGGAACGTGAGCGGCAACGGCGACCGGTATAATTGTTGGCCCATGGATTCGATACCGGGACAGTGACGAGCGAGCATGCAATCTGAAAACTACACGAACCGGCCGGGCGAACCGGCGATCCTGCTGGATGCGGATGCCGAGGAGGAGCGCACCGGATGGCGCAGCAATCGCCTGCGCCTGATCATCCTGGTGGGGGTCATTGCCCTGGCGGTGGCGTACATGGTGTATGCCGCGTTTCCGGGCAACACGCAGTATTTCGTGAACGTGAGCGAGTTCCTGGATGACCCGACGCTGCACGACGGGCAGACGCTGAGGGTGGCGGGCGCGCTGGACCCCGACAGCTTCCGCCGGGAGGATGGATCGGCGTCATCGCGTTTCGCGCTGGGGGACAAGGAGGTGGACGTGCCAGGGCTGATTCCCGGGAGCAGGGTGATGGAAGCGAGCTACGTTGGGGTGCTGCCTGACCTGTTTTTCAACCCGCACTCGGAGATCATCCTGGAGGGCAGCTACGACGCTGGAAGCGGGGTTTTCGCCACCGACAACATCCTGGTGAAATGCCCGTCGAAATACCAGTCGCTGCAGGCGGAGAACCCGGGTGTCGTGCCGGGAGCGGCGGGCGGGTCGCAGGGCGGGTACTGACAGCGCAGGGATTGAGGTGGAGTATGTTCGTCACGCCGACTACCGACAAGAACGTGTGCCAGCGAGCCCGGGCAGTTTATGAGGATCGCATTCGCTCGGTGGTAGAAAAAGAACACATGCACGAGTTCATTGCGATCGAACCGGACACGGGGGAGTATGAATTCAATGAAGACCTGTCGATTGCATCGCAGAAGCTGAAAGAACGGCGGCCAGGGTCACTGAGCTGCATCCTGCGCATTGGCCATAAAGCGGCCATTACGATGGGAAGCGGATGGCCAAGCGGGTACAAAGGCACGCCGATTGCAGACTCCGTACAGTACGATGTGTTCTGGAGTCGCAGCCAGGAAATCTACGAAGCAGAAATTCGCCAGTGGGTCGAGCCGAAACACAACGGCAAGTTCCTGGCCTTGCATCCGGATACAAAAGATTGTGAGGTTCACGGCGACATGCTGGGCGCCGTTGCGAATTTAGGCAAGAGACTGCCCGGCGCGCCATTCTATGTATTACAGATCGGGCGCGACAACTCCATCATCGGGGTAATCCGAGGGCCCACGAAAGGATGATCACCGGAAGCATCAATCCCATCAGGCAGGCGACTTTACCCCTATCGATACAGGACGAGACCAGCGGACAGTTCGTTGACTTCAATATGGTGGTCGATACCGGGTTCAGCGGAGACGTGCAACTTCCCATTGATGACATCATAAGACTAAACCTGCCCTTTGTTGACAGGGGGTACTCGCAGTTGGCGGATGGGAGGATGGCAGGTAGTGACGTGTACGGGGCAACCGTGCTTTGGTTCGGCAATTCCGTACTGGTGAACGTCATTGCCGCCGAATCTCCGATCCTTCTCATTGGAGCCAAACTGCTTTGGGGATATGTTACGCACATTGAGTGGCAGTTCGGCGGCAGGGTCAGCGTTGAGCCGATTCCCCGGCCCGAACCGGAATGATGAATAGCGAAGCCCCCGGCGTTTCCGCCGGGGGCCTGGTTTTTGCGGTTGTTGGGGGCGGTCAGAACGTGTAGGCGTCCATCATTTGCTCGATGGTGCGCTCGCGGGCCTTGGAGCGAATGATGTTCATGTTGGCGTCGAGGGACTGACGGGTCTCGTCCTTGTAGATGACGCCGACGGGGAGGCCACCCTGCCGGACCAGATCTTCGGCAGCGCGCTTGTCGCTGGGGTCGTGGTCCTCGGGGATGTCCCACAGCGCGGGTGCGATGCCCTCGCGGGCGTTGCCCTTGATGAGCTGGTAGGTGTCGTTGTAGGTGACGCAGGGCGACTGGACGTGGATCATGGACATGCCCTGGTGGTTCATGCCCTCGTTGATCAGCTGGGCCAGGACGCGGGGCTGTCCGGAAAAGCCGGACGCGATGAAAGAGACGCCCAGGGTGAGGTAGAGTTCCAGCGGGTCGAGGTCTTCTTCGATCTTGCCGAAGGGGGTGCTGCTGGTGATGGCGCCCATCTCGGTGGTGGGCGAGCTCTGGCCCTTGGTGAGGCCGTACACGCCGTTGTCCATGATTACGGCGGTGAGGTTCACGTTGCGCGCGGCCTGGGGAGCGATGTGTTCGCCGCCGATGCTGAGGAAGTCGCCGTCGCCGGCGACGACGATGACGTTCAGCTCAGGGCGCGCCATCTTGATGCCCATGGCCACGGGCAGGGTGCGCCCGTGGATGCCGTGGATGCCGTAGGGCTGCTCGCCCTCCAGGAGATGCACCAGGTTGCCGCTGCAACCGATGCCGGCGACCACGACGTTGTTCTCGATGGGCAGGCCATTCTCCTCCATGCGGTTGATCATGGCGAATTCCAGAGCGCGGCGAACGCCGAAGTCGCCGCAGCCCGGGCACCATTTGAAGTCGTATTCGGGGTTCTTTTTGCTCATACCCGCGCTGCCTCCGTGTGCTCAGACACAATCTGTTTTACTTTGGACACCAGGTCGCTGACCTTGAAGGGCAGGCCGGTGTACTGGGTGATGGCCTGGGCCCTGACGCTTTCGGAGCGCAGGATGCCGGCCCACTGGCCCTGGTAGTTCAGTTCCGGCACGATCACCAGGTCCTTGCTGCGAAGTTCCTCGAGCAGGCGCGGCGGCAGCGGGTTGAGGAACATGGTGAAGTACCAGCCCACGTCGACGCCTTCCTCGCGGAGGGCATCGTAGGCTTCCTGTGACGGGCCCTTGGAGCCGCCCCAGGTCATGATGGCGATTTTGGCGTCGGTGTTGTCGCTCTCGTACTGGTCTTCTTCCAGCAGCTTGAGCTTGCTGAACCGGCGCTCAGTCATCTGGATGTGGCGGCTGGGAAGGTGAGTGGTGTCGCCCATCTCGTCGTGCTCGCTGCCGTTGGCGACGTATGCGCCGGGGCCGCCGGGCAGGGGCATGGGGGACAGCTCGAAGCCGGAGTAGCGGTGGTAGCCGTTGGCTCCCTCGTAGGTGAGGCGCTCCTCCACCGGGACCTTGGTGATGTCCGGGCGGGGGATGTTCTGCACGCGCTCGGCCATGGACATTTCGCTCATCAGGATCACGGGGCCCTGGTAGCGCTCGGCCCAGTTGATGGCGTGGGCGGCGGCGTAGAAGCACTCTTCGACGGAGCCGGGGGCGATGATGGGCATGCGCACGTCGCCGTGGGCGGGATACATGCAGCCCATGAGGTCGGACTGTTCAGTCTTGGTGGGCAGGCCGGTGGCGGGGCCGCCGCGCTGCACATCGACCACGACCAGCGGGATCTCCGCCATCCAGGCGAGGCCCAGGCCCTCGCTCATGAGGGAGATGCCGGGGCCGGCGGTGGCGGTCATGGATTTCTTGCCGGCGAAACCGGCGCCGAGAATCGCGGTGATGGCCTCGATCTCGGAGGACACCTGGTATGCGAATTTATCGTCGCCCACCAGGTTGCGCTCCATCCACAGCAGGATGGTGGTGGCGGGAGAGATGGGGTAGCCGGCGTAGAAGCCGAGGCCGGCGTGGGTGGCTCCCAGGGCGATGGCCTCGTTGCCCTTGAGCATCATCTGCGTGTAGTCGGGCGGGTTCGGCGGCGCCAGGTCGCCCAAGACGAAGCCGCTCTCGGCGGCGTGCTGGCGGCCCAGGCGCATGGCCTGGATGTTGGACGAGATGATCTCGTCGTCGTTGTCGCGGCCGCGGCGGAAGCGGGCCTCGACGAAGTCCTCGAGGTATTGCTGGGGCATGTGGACCAACTGGGCCAACGCGCCGATGACGACCATGTTGGCGGCGCGGTTGTTCCCGGTGGAGCGGGCCAGCGTGTCAACGGCGAGACCGAAGGACCGGGGGTCGGTCATGGTGAAGTCATCAGCGTTGTAGATGATGACCCCGCCATCGCGGACGTCTTCGGCGTGGGTCTCGTAGGCTTCTTCGTTGAACGCCACGAGGACGTCCACCTCGTCGCCGGAGCTCAAAATGGGATCGGTGCGGATGCGGGCCTGGGTCCAGGTGGGACCGCCGAGGATCTGCGACGGGAAGGTGGCGTAGGTCAGAGCGTGGTAGCCGACCTGCGTGGACACCTGGGCCAAGCCTTCGGCTGAGGTTACGACGCCCTGTCCGCCTTCACCGGCGAATCGGACGACGAAGTCGTTCATTAGCATCTGGAGGTTCCTCCGAACCGGCAATTATCTGCTTGACACCAGCGGCCGTTCTGTCCGGAGCCCAATAGCCCGTCAACCACGGACACAAAATAACACCTGCCCTGAAGTTGTTGGGAGGTGTTGCCACAAGGCATTGTGGTTTATTGCGGTGAAAGCACCCTATCAGGCTGCGTTCGGAACCCGCTCGCACCATTGCGAATACGATGCGAGCACGATTGCGCCGATGTGTTTAGCGGACGGAATATAGCATTACGCGCCTGAATTTGTCAATTTGGGGCGTCGGGCCGGCACGTACGGGAATCGCGCGAAGGGTTGGGCAGGGCTGTTCTGATTTGTCTAGCCGGCCGGGGCATGGGCGGTAGCGATCTTTCCAGGCCCGGGGCAGGAGGCCGATGACGATTGATTCAGGCTCGGGGACTTCGCCCTGGCGTTGGGTGTACTTGAGGCAGAGGGTGAGTCCAACGAAGACAGGGAAGCGAAAGCCGGCATCGGTGATGCGCCTGATGACGTCGGCGAGTTCGGGGGTTCAGAAGGGTCCCAGTCATTGTCGACGGATTCGGCGATGCGGCGGAGCTTGATAATGGCAAGTTCGGGGGCGAATTTGCGGTTGAGGCGTTGTCGCGACGGCGGAGTTTTGAAGAGGTCATGGGCTTATCTCAAAACGGAGTATTTCACATAGATAGATAAAGGGGATAAACGGGATAGAACCGCCAGAGGCGGACCTAAGGCCTGCGGCGGGATTGTCATTCGGTAGCGTTCCGTCTTTGGCGCTGCTCTCGGCTGGCTTCGCCAGACTTCGGTCGCGGGCACAGAGGCTTGCTATAATCTCTCGCCATGTCTACCAGCCTGGATGTTGTCATTCCCTGCCTGAACGAGGAGCGGGCGTTGCCGCTGTGCATCCGGCGGCTGCACGCGTTCATGTCGGAGTTCATGGACCGGTACGACTGGGGGATCGTGGTGGCGGACAACGGGTCCACGGACGGGACCCTGGACGCGGCGGAGGCGTTGTCCCAGGAGTTTCCGCAGGTGCGCTACATCCGGCTGGAGCAGCGGGGCAGGGGTCGGGCATTGCGGCGGGCTTGGACGGAGAGCAGGGCGGACGTGGTGGCATACATGGACGTTGACCTGTCCACCGACCTGGGGAGTCTGCCGCCGATGGTCGAGGCCATCGCCGACGACGGATATGACGTGGCCACGGGGTCGCGGTTGCTGCCCGAGTCGCGGGTGGTGGGACGGACGCTGAAGCGGGAGATCACGTCGCGGGGGTACAGCCTGCTGTTCCGCACTATGTTTTTCACGTCGTTTCGCGACGCGCAGTGCGGGTTCAAGGCGGCGAGCCGGCGGGCGGCGGACGACCTGGCGCCGCTGGTGGAGGACAACGGGTGGTTCTTCGACTCGGAGCTGCTGATCCTGGCGCAGAAGTGCGGCTATCCCATCAAGGAGCTGCCGGTGCACTGGGAGGACGACCCCGACACGCGGGTGCGCATCCTCCGGACGGCGTGGGAGGACGTGAAGGGGCTGCTCCGGCTGAAGTTCGGCGGGGTGAGCCGGGCGCGGCGGGCGTTGGGGGTGAGATGAATGGGCGACCAAAAGGGATAGCGACCGGTTCGGACCAATGGACCGTTAATTTCGTCGTGTGATGTTGACACACGAATAGGATATGACTAGTCTAATGACTAGATAATCTATCAGCGTCAAGGTGTGAAATGAGCAGGAAGTGGCCAGTCCAAGATGCCAAGGCGAAGTTCAGCGAATTGCTTGACACCGCAGTCGCTGAGGGGCCGCAGATTGTGACCAAGCGTGGGGTGGAAACAGCTGTGCTCGTTCCTATAGAGCAGTGGCGGAGGATGGAACAGACGACGAAGCCTGACCTCAAGGAGTTACTCCTCTCCCCGACGGCTCGGACTGAGGATCTCGTGCCTCCACGTCGACTGCATCGCAGGCGGTCGCCGATGTTCGTAGAGTAGGCCCTTGTTCCTCCTCGATACCAATGTGATTTCGGAACTGCGCCGACCTCGCCCACATGGCGCAGTTCTTGACTGGATCTCCCGCATACCAGCGGACCGGCTTTTTCTCTCTGCGGTCACGGTCGGAGAGATACAAGCCGGGATCGAGATCACACGTGAGCAGGACAAAGCTAAGGCGGACGAACTGGAGGCTTGGTTGGACCGGGTCTTGGATTCCTATGGTGTCCTTCCAATGGATGCACCTGCCTTTCGCGAGTGGGCAAGGCTCATGCGTCGGCGGTCAGCCACGATCACGGAGGACGCAATGATTGCAGCGACTGCCATCGTTCACAGGCTTACGGTCGTGACAAGGAACGTTCGCGACTTTGACCAATTTGGCGTTGAGTTGCTGAACCCATTTGAGGGTGTGTAGCCGGCACCGCGAAATCACCTGGGCCAGATGCAGAAACGTGGGCGGGATGGCCGGTAGGCGACGGACGGTTGCCAGGAAGATCTGATGTGGCAGCAGCTATCCCTATGAGGCACCGCACAAAGTGTTAGCCAAGTCTCGGCCGGCGGTTGCTGGCGGGAGCGGCTTGCCGTCTATGCGGTACAACTCGACGGCTTCGTTAACCACTTGGCACAACTCCTCAAACACCTGCCGCTCGTTGTCGCCGTGGCAACCACCGTAGATGAGCCCTGGAGCGCTGCCGACGTAGCATTGATCCTCTTCGGACCACTCTATGATCTTGACGTAGCGGGCGCTGTCTTTCATCGAAAATTCGCCGTTGAATGGGGATGTGTCCCATAGGCAAAAGAAATGGCTGGGGATACAGGATTCGAACCTGTGATACCTGATCCAGAGTCAGGCGTC
>JAJDXU010000463.1 GCA_022823105.1 Dehalococcoidia bacterium | reverse complement strand
TTCCCTCCCAGAAACCCCGCTCATAGTCCGGCACCCGCTCCAAGTCGGGCAGTGGCACACCCTCCAGGGGCGCGGTCATGGGCCGCGATTTAACGCCCGTCTCGCTTTGCTGGGTCATTGCAGTTCCTCGTTATCCGCGGCGGATTATCACGGCGCCGCTGAGCTGGGCCACGCTGCTGCACGAAAGGACCCGGTTGATGGTCTTGTGGGGCGGCTGCGCGGTGGAGTCTCCTCGAATGAGCCGCACCGCCTCCTGGACGTGGGTGAGGCCGTGGATGTACGCCTCGGAGTGATTGCCGCCGTGGGTGTTCACCGGCAGCGCGCCGTCGAACCGGATGTTGTCGCCGCCTTCCACGAAGTCCTTGGCCTCGCCCGGCGGCACGAAGCCGTAGGTTTCCAGGTTGATCAGGCAGAACGGTGTGAAGTGGTCGTAGAACATCATCGCGTCCATGTCCCTGGCACTCAGGCGGGCGCGGGCCCACAGGTCGCGGGCGGTGTGCTCCGACTCGGCCACCGCGAGGTCAGGGCGATAGACGATGCCGTCGTTGCGCGGGCCTGATCCCTGGGCGGCAGCCTCTATGAGGGTCAGCGTCTCTGAATGGCGCAGTTGGCGGGCGCGCTCCGGCGTGGTCATCACGACGGCGGCCGCGCCGTCGTTTTCCTGGCAGAAGTCGAGGACGTGCAGGGGATCCACCACCATGCGTGAGTTCTGGTGGTCGTCGATGGTGATGGGTTCTCGCCGCAGGGCGCGCGGATTGCGGGAGGCGTGCTCGCGCAGGGTGACGGCGACCCAACCGAAGTGGCGGCTGGTGGCTCCGTACCGGTGCATGTAGCGACGGACGAACATGCCGAAGCGGTGGGCCGGGGCCATGCTGCCCCACGGGACGGCGAAGCTGTCCGCCCCGCCGGGTATGCTCTCCGGCCCGCGGGCGCGACCCAGGCGCACGCCGGAGCGGAGGTTGGCGGCGCGGAAGCACACCACGTAGTTGGCGTAACCGGCGGCGATGACGGCGGCGGCGTGGCCGACCACCGCGTTGCCCGCTCCCCCGCCGTAGGACACGGACTCCCAGTGGCGCAGGTTCTTGATGCCGAGCGACTGCGTAAGCAGGGTTTCGTGGTTGGACTCCATGTCGTAGCGGATCAGGCCATCGATGTCCTGCGGCGCGATGCCCGCATCGTCGCAGGCGGCCTTGATGGCCTCGGATGCAAGCTGAAGCTCGCTGCGTCCCGAGTCCCAGGAGAACTCGGTCTCGCCAATGCCTACGATGGCGGCCCGGTCCCTGATGCCGTTGGTGTCGGCGGGAATGATGTTGGGCGGCATTGTGCGCTATTCCTCCTCCCAGTCCACCACTTTGCGCTGTTTGAAATCGTGGATCTGCGCGTCGGTGTAGCCCAGTTCCCGCAGGATGGGGCGAGTGTGCTGACCCTTAAGGGGGCCCGGGCCGGCGCTGCCCGTCGTGTCGGAGAAGTCCACCACCGGCGAGTATCGCCAGAACTTGCCGAAGCGGGGGGCCTCAACCGGAGTGAGGAACCCGTTCTCCCGCACGTGGGGGTCTTCGTTGAAGAAGTAATACATGCCGCGATCCTCGGCCTTGACGCAGGCCACGTCGGCGGCAGTGAGCAGGGTTTCCCAGTGCATGGGGTCTTCGGTGGCGAACACTGCGGACAACTCGCCGGCCAGGGCGTCGTCGTGGTCCGTGCGGCTGGCGGCGGTGGCGAACCGGGGGTCGGCCAGCAGGTGGGAGCGGTTGATGGCGCGGCACAGCGTCTCCCACTCATCATCGAATGGGCAGGCGAGGAACACCCAGCCGGTTTTGGCGCGGTAGAGGCGGTAGAGGGCGTGAAGTCCATAGCCGTCGCCGTCCGGCAGCGGGCGCGGCTGCTTGCCCTCGTGCCAGTGGAAATCGTCGATGTTGGCGTAGGCGTTGGCGGCGATCATGGTGGACTCCACGTACTGCGCAGTGCCGGTGCGCTCGCGGGCGTAGAGTCCCAGCAGCAGGCCGACGGCGTTGACCATCGCCGTGTTGTGGTCGGCGGTGCCGTCGTTGGCGCGCTTGAGCCTGGTGGACACGGCGGCGATTTCGTCTATGGACATTGGCTGGTCAGCCGGCGGGAAGGAGTCACGACCCATCTGGGCGACTCCTCCTCCCGATACTGCGCCGGCGATGGGAGCCATGGATGGCCGATGGGAGTATGGCCCCGTGGAGCCATAGCCGCCGGCGTAGAGGTACACCAGGTTCGGGTTGATTTTCGCCAACTGCTCGTAACCTATGCCGGTTCGCTCGGGCGCGCCGGGGCGCATGCTGTGGAGCAGCAGGTCGGCTTTGGCGGTCAGTTTGCCCATGATCTCCTGGCCCTCCGGAGTCTTGAGATCGCGGCAGATGCACTCGGAACCGGCCATGGTTCGGTGAGCCGAGAAGGGCATGCCCTGGCGCCCCCAATCGCCGCCGGGGGCTTCGATGCGAATCACCCGCGCGCCCAACTCGGCAACGAGGGCGCAACCCAGGGGGCCGTTGATGACGGTGCCGAGGTCGAGCAGGGTTATGCCTTCCAACGGGTGTCCGGGCATGGGGGTTTTCGCGCCGTTGGAATGGGCTTTGGCGTCGGTGCTGACGCAGGTGAGGAGTTCCCGGGAGTGTTCGCCCAGCGCCGGGGCCGGCCCCTGAGTGCCGCCCGGCGTCGCGCTCATGCTGACCATGGGGCCGAGTTGCCGGGTGGGGCCGACGCCCGGAACATACACGCTCTGGACGTTGCCGTTGTGGAGAATCTGCGGATGATCCAGGGCCTGCTCGGAGGTCAGGTAGGGTTCGGCGGCCACGTTGCCGGCTTCGCCGAGGAATATGTCCATCCATTCGTCCAGCGTTTTCTGCTGGACCTTTTCCAGCATGATGCGTTCGAGGGCGGCTACGGCGTCCGGCTCCAGGCGAGGAGCCGTTTTGAAACGCGGGTCCTCGTAGATGAAGTCCATGTCCAGCCAGTGCATCATGGAGCGGAACAGGCGCTCAACCACGTTGCCCAACTGGATCCATTGGCCGTCCTTCGTGCGTGCGGGCAGGTAGCCAGTGGGATTGGGACGCCCGATGCCGACCCGCGGATCGGACGGGTACTCGTCGGGCAGGTTCTCGACCATCTGGCCGTGAACCCATGAAACGTGATCGTAGGTGGTAACGGCCTTCAGCATGCTGGTCTCGACGCGCTGGCCGAGGCCGGTCTTCTCACGGACGTACAAGGCCGCCGTGATGCCGCGAATCAACGCGGTGGCGGCGGCGTGGCAGACCCCCTGCACAACGACGTAGTTGGGGCCTTCCCGGGGGTTCTGGCCGGCGAACATCATCATACGGCCGCTCTTGGCGGCGACCACGGCGTCGTAGCCCTTGTAATTCTTGTAAGGCCCATGGGACCCGAAGCCGGTCAGCGTGGCATACACCAGCCCGGGATTATCGGCGCTGAGACTGTCGTAGTCAATTCCCAACCGCTGGGCGACGCCTGGCCGGTAGTTCTCAACGACAACGTCTGAGCGTCGGGCCAGTTCACAGGCATGGTCAAGACCTTCCCGGGTCTTCAGATCGAGGACGACGCTCTTCTTGCCCCGGTTCCATTGGATTGATCCGGGTGAATCTCGGAACTTTTCGCCGCCCGGTGGCTCGACCTTGATCACCCGGGCCCCGAAGTCGGACAGCACCATGGTGGCGACTCCGCCGGCCCGACCGCTGGTGAAGTCCAGGACGGTTATGCCATCAAATACCTGTGCCAAGGCTCCCCCTTCGCAGTCGGCCGGCCTGTTGCTCGGCGCATGTGCACATCGGCAATACAAGGGATCGGCCCACTCGCCCCCGACCCCCGCCACGGCGCATTATAGCCCGCATGCAGATCGGCTCCATGACGGTCAATCCTACGGCGTTTTCAATCCCGGCGCCATCATTGCGAGTACCTGGCAGCCCGTCTGAGGATTGCCAGCGACCATTGATGCGGTCGTGTGGTGGGCACGGGTTACACGGTTTGCGGGCTTGACGGTGTGGGATTGACCAACGGGCAGGAGTGGCGGAATAGCTTCAGCAGGTTGTGGCCGGCGAAGATCAGCGACCATTCACCTTGAACCTTCGCCAATCCCCGCAGCGGGATGTGCCGGAAGCTTCTGATCTGCTTGATCTGTCCGAATACGGGCTCCACCGTCGCCATCCCAGGGCGTAACGACGGCGGCGCCGTTTGGTCTGCAAGTCGCTGCGCACGCGCCGCGTGGCGGAGCCAACTTCGGGGATGCGTTTTTGTCAGACCGGTCCGCGGCGTTTCACCATAGTGGATCAGATTACCCTTGCCGCTCGCAGCAGTCCCAAGTCCCGGACCGTGAGGCCCAGTTCACCACACAGAATTTCGACGTTGTGTTCGCCCAGGCTAGGCGCCGGTCGGGTCGATGCCATGGCGTTTTCACCGTCGATGAAGAATCCCGAACCCGGGTATTTCAACGGGCCCGCGCTGTCATGGCCCATCTCCACGAAGAACTCCCTCTCTTCCAGGTGCGGCGATTCCACCACCTGCTGCGGCGTCTGGACCAGCCCAATGACCAGGCCTCGAGCCATGGTCTCGCGCATCAGATCCAGATTGTTCCACAGGGCCAGTTTGGGGGCCACCAGGTCGTGAAGTTCCTCCCAATGTTCCATGCGGCCGGAGCGGGACGCGAACCTGGGGTCCAGCAGCCCCGGTTCATCCAGAAACTCGGCCCACGCTTCCATGGGGCGGCCGCCGGTGCCAGCCGTGGTCAGTGTTACTTCCCCGTCCAGCGTGGGCAGGTGCATCCCGTCCATTACGTTGCCGTCGCTGCCGCCCCGGTGGGGGCTGCGTCCGGTGTAGGTGTAGGGATGAATCAGCCCGGAGGGGGTACTGACGGCGGCCTCCATGGTAGAGACGTCGATGTGGGCGCCTCTGCCGGACTGCTCCCGCCGCAACAGCGCCGCCATCACCGCTACGGCTCCGTTGCGGGCAGCGGTAATCTCCATCTGCTGCAGGGCCGTGCCCATGGGCGGTCGGCTGGCCGAGCCGGTTACCGCGTAAAGGTAGCCACCCATGGCCTGGGCCACCAGATCATCGCCCTGATAGCTGGCATAGGGCCCATCCTGACCAAAATAGGTGATGGAAACCAGGATCAGGCCGGGGTTGGATTGGGACAGCTGCTCATAGGCCAGCCCCAATTCCGCCAGCCGCCCTGGTGGATAGCTCTCAAGAATAATATCGGCGCTGGAGGCCAATCGCACGAAAAGCTCCCGACCGTCTGCTTGCTCCACGTCCAGCGTGACGCCGCGCTTGTTGGTATTGAAGGCTAGGTAGGAGGTGCTCCCGTCGGGGTCGGGTACGTCGTCAATAAAGGGCGGCTCGTGGCGGGCCTGATCGCCCCATCCGGGCGGCTCGACCTTGATGGTGTCCGCGCCCTGGTCGGCCAGCAGCTTGGCGCAAAAGGCGCCCGACGGCCGGTGGGTCAGTTCCAGTACGCGCAATTCCGACAGTATTCCCGGCATGGTCTCTCCAACAATTGCCTATCCAAGAACGCTAGGTTATGTTGACATTTCCAGTCATTCCCGCGAAAGCGGGAATCCAGCAAGCGTACATTCCGGTCAACTTTCCTGTGACAGCGATTTCTAGGTTCCTGCTTTCGCAGGAACGACGGTTGGTTTTCGAAATGTCAACACTGCCTGGTCTGCCCCGGCGTTCGTGTGCTATGACCGATTAATTACGGCCTTGGTTCGTCGGGCCGGGGCGCGCCATAAACCACGCCTTCCGATTCCAGTTCCCCTATTTCTGCCGGCGACAACCCGGCCAGCTCTGCCAATATGGTCTCGTTGTCCTGGCCCAACCCCGCGACCTTCGCGATCGTCATGGGATTGCCGGGGTCCCGGTAGGGGCGTCCGGCGAATACACGGGGCCCGACGGCCGGGGCCTGCGGGTTGGAGAACTCCCACATGTAACCGCGTTCCCTCAGGTGAGAGTCGTTCACCAGGTCCTGGGCGGTCATCGCCGAACCGGCGGCGACGCCCAGTCCCTGCAAACTCCGCGCCAACTCCAGGTCGTCGTGCTGGGAGGTCCAT
>JAJDXU010000275.1 GCA_022823105.1 Dehalococcoidia bacterium | reverse complement strand
GCAGCATCGTCGGGCGGGCCGAACCTGAGCGAGTTGAGCAGGGCAATGGGACGAGCGCCCATGGCTAAAATATCCCGAACGATGCCGCCCACGCCGGTGGCCGCGCCTTGCAGCGGTTCCACCGCGGACGGATGGTTGTGGGATTCCACCTTGAACACCACGGCGATGCCATCACCGATATCGATGGCGCCGGCATTTTCGGCGCCGGCCTGCGAGAGGGTGCGGGCAGACGTGGACGGGAGCATGCTCAACAGCGGGCGGGAATGTTTGTATCCGCAGTGCTCGCTCCACAGCGCGCCGAACATACCCAGCTCGATGGAGTTGGGTTCCCGATCCAGTCGGTCGACGATCATCTGGTACTCGGCGGGCGACAGGGCGATTTCGTCCAGGATTTCTTTGCTTACCGGCATGGGTACATTCTCTGCCTTTTGTGAGGTCATCGCCTAGAGTATCCCCCCAACCACCACCAGCGCCACGCCGCAGACTGCCATCAGCGTCCCGATCACCAACTCGGTGGTTACAGACTCGCTGGTGCGGAGAAAAATGCGGGCCAGGAAGAGGGTAACCAGCGGGTTGCACGACACGATGGGCGCGATGACCAGAATATTGGAGCCCTCGCGCGTCACGGCGAAATACAGGCCAATCACGGCGCACGCGGCGGCGAATCCTGACAGGAACACATAGAGCGGGGCCCAACCCGAACTCACGGTTTTCTGCACCGCTTCTCGTCCAAATATGGGAGTGAGGATCAGCGTGGCGAAAAACATGCTGCCGGCCGCCATGATCAACGGCGAGCCGAACTGAACGCTCAGCACGCGTCCGCTCAACGTCGATGCTCCGTAGCAGGCTGCGGCCAGGATCGCGAGGCCATATCCGGTGACCGATTTCCAGTCTCGACCCCAACTTTGTCGGAGGAAATTGCCTCCGGTCAACGCCAGCCCCACGACCACCACCACCGTGCCCAACCCGAGGAGCGGATTAAGATGCTCGTTGAATCCAGGGACGCCCAGGCGGGTCAGGGTGATGGCGTACACCGCGGAAAACAACGCGGCGCTGCCGACGATGGGAGTCACGCGTGAGGCGCCTATCAGATTGATGGCGATGAACTGCTGGGAGCGCCCGCCCAGATAGGTCAGGACGCCGTTGGCCAGGAGCCAGAGCATGGCGATAGCGGGCAATGTGATCGCTGCCTCGAACTCGAAAACGAGGGTCAGGCCGCCGGCGAGGAGGGTCGATGCCACCAGCGAGATGAGCGCGCCGGGCATGGGCCGTATCGCGCTTTGCGAGGTCATGCTGAGCCTGGCCAGCACGGCGGAACTCCCGAACCCCAAAACCGCGATGCACGCGAGCCCGATGGAAAGGAGCATTGCTAGCGGCCGCGCCTCGCCTGTCCCGTTGTTACGGCATCGACCATGGAGCCAAAGATCAGGTTGCCGTCATCCGACCCCAGCAACTGCTCGCAGCTGCGTTCGGGGTGAGGCATCATGCCCAGAACGTTGCCGCTCTCGTTGACGATGCCGGCGATATTGGCGACGGAACCGTTGGGGTTCGCGGCGTTGGTCACGCGCCCATCGGGTTCGCAGTATCGAAACAAAACCCTGCCGCTTGCTTCGAGTTGGGCCACCGTCGCCGGATCCGCGTAGTAACTGCCTTCCCCGTGGGACACCGGAACGGCCAGGGGTTGGTCGGTCCGGCACTGGGTGGTGAACGGCGTGTCATCACGCTCGACCCGGAGGTGCGTCCATTGGCACCGGTATTCGAGATGGCCGTTGCGCCGGAGCGCGCCCGGGAGCATGCCGGCCTCGCAGAGTATCTGGAATCCGTTGCAGATGCCGATCACCGGGCCGCCGGCTTGGGCGAACTCGCGGGCAGCGTCCATCACCGGGGAGAACCTGGCAATGGCGCCGGCCCTCAGGTAATCGCCGTAGGAAAAGCCGCCCGGGACGATGATGGCGTCATAACCGGAGAGATCGCTGTCCTTGTGCCAGACGTAATCGGCGTCCTGGCCCAGCACGCCGTTGACGGCGTGGTGGCAATCGGTATCACTCCAAGTCCCCGGGAAGACCAGGATGCCAAAGCGCATGGCGGCGATTAACCCAGAGACTCCAGCAGGCGGGAAACGACGGCGTTGACCTCGCTGCCGTCGGCCTTGCCGCGCACCTGGGGCATGATCCGGCCCATGACCTTGCCGCGGTCACTGGGCCCGGCCGCGCCGACCTCCGAAATGACCTGGCGGGCGAGCGATTCGATGGCATCGGTGTCCATCTGCTCGGGCATGTATTCCAGCAGGACGGCGAGGGCGGCCTGCTCTTGTTCCACCAGATCCGCCCTGCCGCCCTGGCCGAACATCTCGATGCTTTCCCTGCGGTCTTTGGCCTGCTTGGTGATCACGTCGCTCACGCCGTCATCATCGAGTTCTTTGAGGGCATTCTTCTCGGCCATCTGGATCTGGCTCTTCAGGAACCGCAGGGTGCCTAGGCGCTCCCGGTCGCGGGCACGCATGGTGTTGCGGATATCTTCCTCCAGGCGTTCCTTGATGCTGGTCATGGCGCCCCGCTTATGTGTGCTCCGTGTTGGTGGGTGACGTTCAGTGCGTTCGGGGATCAATGCTACAACGGGGCAGTGTGCACGCGCAACCGTGCTATACTTTTTGCGTAGCGCCGAAGTGGCGGAATGGTAGACGCGCCGGTCTCAAAAACCGGTGGGATAATATCCCGTGTCAGTTCGAGTCTGACCTTCGGCACCACTCTTGCGATCCCTACTAAAAACGGCCCCCAACGAGGCCGTTTTTGCTGTCGTGCGAACCGGTTGCCGACCAAATTCACCTCTGCCCACCGCAATCAGCCGCGTCCCACAGCGCCAGGCGCGCATCCATCCGAATCAGCAAATGCGATCCGATAGCCGGCGTGAAAGGCTCCTCATTTGCTTGCGTCCCCTTGTGCGTCAATAAGTCCTGGGATGCACCGGCCGCCAAGCCAGTGGAGTTGCGCTTGTCGGAACCCGCTGGTGCGAGAACGGATGGAACCACCGATGCCCCACGCGTATATCTCTGTTGAGCAGCCCTTTGGGGCTGCGGGCTCACCCGAGCCCCAACAGACCCCCGGCTGTGGCAGGGCAATCGGGGTTACAACGAGCCTCCTTCGGCCAGAACGTCCAGCTCCGCCTTGGATAGTCCCAACTCTCCGCACAGGACCTCTTCGTTGTGCTCTCCAACGAGCGGCGCGCGCCGGGAGATCCTCCAGGGTGAGCCGTTGAAGATGGCCCCGGGGCCAGGGTGCCGAAAAACCCTGCCAAGTTCCGGATATTCCACGTCTGTCCAGAAACCCCGGTCCTCCAGGTGGGGGTCCTGCATCACCTCGTCCGGAGAACGGATCGCGCCCGTGTTGGAGCCGCGCTGCTGCAGGCCGTGGTAGGCCTCATCTCGAGGAATGTTGGCGAGGAAGTTTTCAAATATTCCGCGAATGTGCGACTGGTTCTCGGCGACGACTGTTGGGTCCCGGTACTTTTCGTCCAGCAGGTCGCCCGCCAGGCCGTACTCATCCATCCACGGCGCAAGCGTCACCATCCGCCCCGGAGGAACCTGGCCGACATTCACGTATTTCCCATCCTTGCAGAGTACCTGGGCGTTGGGCCCAAGGTTGGTGTTGCCGCCGCCCGTTCTACGCGGAACCACATCTCCTTTGTAAATGTACTGGTTCACGTGGCCCTCGGTGGTGAGCGCGCAGGCATCATGCACCGAGGCATCTATGTACTGCCCCCGTCCCGTCACTGAGCGGCTGACCAGCGCCGCGGTGATGGCGATGTAGGCGTAGTGACTTCCGATGTGCCAGGCCTGCCCTCCTCCGGGAGCGATTGGCGGCCCACCCGGCGCCATGTCGTCTTCGTAGCCACACCTGGCCATCTGTCCGCCTGCCGCCAGATGCAGCAGGTCGCTGGTTTGAAAGTCCCGCCACGGCCCGGTCTGCCCGAAGGGGGTCAGTGAGCACATGATCAGCCCGGGGTTGCTTTCAGCCAGGTGTTCGTACCCCAGCCCCAGGGAGGCCAGGTAACCGGGCCTGAAGGTCTCCAGTATCACATCCGCCTGCTCCGCCATCTGACGGAACAGCCGGCGCCCGTCCTCCGTCTCCAGGTTCAGGGTAATCCCCCGTTTGGAAGTGTTGTAATGCCAGAAGTAAAGGCTGCTCTCCGGATCCGGTATGTCCTGGTAGAAGGGGCCCACGGTGCGTGCTGCCTCGCCTCCGGGGGGCTCTATCTTGATAACGTCCGCTCCCATGTCGGCCATCTGCTTGCCACACCACTGGCCCTTCTCATCGGCGAGTTCCAGCACCCGCAGCTCCCCAAAGGCTCCCGCAGAATCCCGGTCCGGCGTACGCGTCGGCTGCGGCGCGGGATTCGCTACCGGCTCGTTCCCGCTCCACCGCACGGGTGAGGCATCCTCCATCATCTCCTTCAAGTAGGGATAGTCATCCATGCTGAAGCCCCTGGGCCAGAAGACCCCTTCGGCGAAGCCGCTCACCAGCTCCTCGTGACTGATGCCCAACAACCCCTCGAACACCTCCTTGTTGTGCCCGCCGATCAGGGGGCCAGTCCGGCTGTTGACGGCAGGCGTCTCCGACATCTTGAAGGGAGCGTTCTGCAGCGGCCAGGTCCCCAGCGCGAGATGCTGCGCGTCCCGGTAGATTTCGCGATGCCTGAGCTGTGCATCGTATTCCACCCGGTCCTGGCTGCTTTGAACGGGCATGGCGGGCACTCCTGCCGCCTGGCACCGCTCCATGATCTCGTACTTGCCCAGAGTCATGGTCCACGCCTCGACCCCCTGGTCCATCTCTTCCTGATGTTCCAGGCGACCTTCGAGGGTGGCAAACTTCTCGCCGATGGCCCA
>JAJDXU010000149.1 GCA_022823105.1 Dehalococcoidia bacterium | reverse complement strand
TTCCCTGAGCCCCACGGGCCAGAGCCTGCAGAGCGTGGCGTTGAAGGAGTCGCTGACCCAGGCGGCGGATCGCTTCCGCTGGAAGGAGTGGCAAGCATGAAGAAGCGGGGACGCGGAATGGCCTGCATGTGGTATCCCATTGGCTTTACGGTGGCAGCCAACCCCAGTGCGGCAACGGTGAAGGTGAATACGGACGGCACCGCGACGTTGCTCACCGGGACCGTGGAAACCGGTCAGGGCGCCCTGACGGTACTCGCCCAGATCGCCGCGGAAACGCTGGGTCTGGCCACCGACGACGTTCACGTGGTCTCCGGCGACACCGACGTCACGCCCATGGACACCGGAGCCATCGCCAGCCGCACCACCTACGTCACGGGTAACGCCATCGTCCGCGCTGCCGAGAAGGCGCGCGACATTCTGTTCGAGGCGGCCGCCCCGCTGCTCAACGTCAAGCCGGAGCAACTGGAAGTCAGGGACCGCCGCATTCAGGTGCTGGGATTTCCTGCAAGATCCGTTGCCATCGACAAGGTGGTCCACCACAGCGAGACCGTGCTGGGCAATCCAGCCATCGGCAGCGCATCGTACAACCCGCCGACCGTGGACATGGACCCGGAAACGGGCCAGGGCAAGCCCTTCAATACCTATGTATATGCGACCCAGATTGCCGATGTGGAAGTCGACGACGAAACGGGCGAAGTGGAGATCCTCAAGATCGTCGCGGTCCACGATTGCGGGACACCCATCAATCCCATGCTGGTAGAAGGCCAGATTCAGGGTGGGATTTCCATGGGCGTGGGATTCGCGCTACAGGAAGAGATCCTGTTCGAAGAAGGCCGGCAGATCAATCCGAATCTGACCAACTACATCATGCCCACCAGTCTGGACATGCCGGAGATCGAGGTCGGGCTCGTTGACAACTACGATCCTACCGGTCCCTTCGGCGCCAAGGGCGCCGGGGAGCCCACGGCGGTACCCACGGCGGCATGCATCATGAACGCCATCTACGACGCTGTCGGGGTCAGAATCACTGCCCTGCCCGCCACGGCTGAGCGGGTCCTGGCCGCCATCAACGAGAAACGCGCGGCAGAGCAGGCGGACGCGGCGTAGAACGACAAACGATTAATTCCTATTTATCAGTTTGTTATAATTAATAATACACCTGACTTCTAGGTGGTGGCGCGGGTCTTGGAATTGGACATTCCGGAAACCATGAAGGCCTGGGTCCTGGGGGATCCGGAGGAACTCGAGCCAGTCGAGAAACCCGTACCGCAGCCGGGAGTGGCCGAGGTGCTGGTCCGGATCGACGCGGTTGCGATCTGCGCCACGGACCTTGAGATCATCAGTCACGGCTCCCCTGCCCTGATCGACGGCGAACTCCCCTTCAACAAGAATTTCACGCCGGGTCACGAGTACATGGGCACCATCGTGGCGCTGGGCCCTACCGTGGATGAGTATGCCGTCGGCGACAGGATTGCCGTGGAAATCCATGCCGGCTGCGGGCGTTGCCCGCGCTGCCGCATGGGCATGTACACATCCTGTCTGAACTACGGCGCCAATTTCGGCGCCTTCCCCAAGGGTCACCGCGCCAACGGCTACACCACCGACGGCGCGTTCACCCAGTATGCCGTCAATCACGTCAATACGCTGGTGCGTGTACCGGAAGACATGAGCGACGAGGTGGCGACGCTGATCGTCACCGCCGGCACGGCCACCTACGGGCTGGACGTGCTTGGAGGCCTGGTCGCGGGCAACAGCCTGGCCGTCACGGGTGCAGGGCCGATCGGGCTGCTGGGCGTTGCGGTGGGCAAGGCGCTCGGGGCCGGCCCGGTGATCCTCACGGACATTGTCGACGAGCGGCTGGATATCGGTACGCGCCTGGGCGCAGACCACGCGATCAACGCTGCGCGGGAGTCGACAGTGGAAGCGGTGCAGCGCGCCAACGGCGGCCGCGGCGTGGACTTTGTCCTTGAGTGTTCCGGTGCGCCCAGAGCGGTGGACGAGGCCATTGCCATGGTCAATCGCGGCGGACGCATTTGCCTGGCCGCATTCTCCCATCGCCCGGTGTCGGTGGACATCAGCCAGATAGTCATGAACAACATCTACCTGTTCGGGATCAGAGGCGAAGGTCAAAGCGCCGTGCGGCGCGCCGCCGCGCTCATGGCGCAGCGAAAGTTCGACGCCTCGCCCGTGCACACCCACACCTTCCCGTTGAGCGAATTGCCGCAAGCCCTCAGGCACGCCCGGGAAAAACTCGACGGCGCCATCAAGGTGGTGATCAGGAACCAGGACTGGTGAACCAGACGGCTTTCGCCGACCCATACTCCAGAAGGAGAGCACACATGCCCGCATACTGGCTCGCACGAGCAAAGGTCAACGATCCGGTGGAATACAAGCGCTATACGGATCTCGTCCCGGACATTCTCGACAAGTTCGGTGGGAAGGTCCTGGCCCGCGGCGGTCATCACGAGCATCTCGATGGCGGCGGGTTCTACCATCGGCACATCGTCGTCGAATTTCCGACCTTCGACGATGCCGTAGCCTGCTACCGGTCGCAGGAGTACCAGGACGCGCGCAAGTTCCGCC
>JAJDXU010000080.1 GCA_022823105.1 Dehalococcoidia bacterium | reverse complement strand
TTCGGCATCGAGGAATCTCGCCATGTCCAATCATGTCCGATACTGACATTGCCCCGTGAATCGGTCAATCCGCGCAGAGCGATGCCGTTTCCGGCACCGGAGCCGGTGGTGGTGGCCGGGATTTCGGCAACACATCTGGCGCATCCCGAACGTACGGACCGATTCCGAGATACTGCAAAGGATGCGCGGGCAAGACCCATGCGCTCCGAGCCGACAACCGTGAGACCAAACTCGCGCACCTTAATTTGCGTCGTGCGGCACGGACTCGCCCGTCGGCATCGCGCGTTAGGTAAGCAGCTCGTTAACGAACGTCAGGTCGTCGAAGCACTATGGGCGTTCAACCGCGATGTTCGCGAGGTATGCAGGGGTTTCCGGATGGAGCGATGGACCCCGCGGGGCAGCTGTTTGTAGGCGAGCATCGCGAAGAATCGTTCCACCTGGTTCAGCCAAGAGGGTTCGGTTGGGGGTGAAGTGAACCGTGCCAGTGCGGGTGCCCGGTCAGCCAGCGCTCTTGTGAAGGCCCGCCGGTCAAGTGCTTGGCGCGATCGGGTTTGCTGAGTGGGCGAGCCACCTCCGGCGGAGCGGAGCAGCGCTGGGTCGGAACGCGTTTACATCGATCGCGCGGCAGGGCGCACATTCGACCGCGGCCCAGACATTCCGCGTATCGGGGAACACCCAGGACACGCCGGGTAACGGCACGAGGATCGGAGTTCGGAAGGGCCGCGCGCCATCGGCGCGTGGGCCGCAGAACCCCGCAACCGACGGTCTCCCGGACCGTCAAGGATGCGTGACGGGTCGGCGCGGTTGCCACTCCCTTCTCGGCGGTCGGTCGTCACACCGCCGCACAGGCGAACACGGGGAGAAAGCCCTCATGACTCACTGGAAACACTTGGTGGTTGCGCTCGTGGCCGCCTTCGTGCTCGCAGGCTGCTCCAGCAGCAACAATGGGGGCACCGCCTCCACTGAAACGCCAGCGTCAACGCCGGAGTCCGACCCACCGAGTTACATGGTTGACCTGATGGGCAGCCCCGACCTTGGCGACGGCATGACCACGATCGCGGCAGGCGACTCCGTGATGGTCGGCGACACGACCGTTTCATGCCCGGACGGCGGACCCAATTGCGTGCTCAACGTGTTGAGCGATCCGGTCACCGGTGTGCAGACGGCTACATCAACCGGTGGCGCGGCAATGGTGGCATACAATCCAGCCGATCCGGCTCCCAAACCTCCCTCACCTACCGTTGTGGAAGTTCCTTCTGGAAACTCCCTCCGGGCGGCTCTCGCTAACGCGGATCAGCGGACGTTGGTTATCGCACCGGGCGGGCACGTGGACTTTGCGGGCGTCCGTTGGTCCTGCCCCGAAGGTGGATCGACGTGCGTAGTGGAGTTCAGCGACGACATCAACCCGACCGCAACCACCGGTGGGCCGGACAGCGGCACGGCGACGGCTGGCCGCATCCCGAACCCAACCTTTGGCGGCAGCAATCTCGCCGGGTATCTGTCGAACGCGAACATTCTGGAGGCGCTCAACAGCGGCGGACTTGCTACACGTAGCTTTGACGTCAACGGGGACGGCACGGGGGATTTCCAGGCTGACACCACGACGGCGCCTCAGCCGACTGCAATCGGTACTTTTGACGCCATCGGACGCCTCGGGTATGAGAACGAGGCCATCGTCCTGTACTCCGACATTGACGCGGATGTGAACACTGCCTTTACCGAGGTTTACGGAGATGCAGTGACGTCAAGTCGCGCAGACTTCTGGAGCAAAATCGGCGGAACAGTAACCGCCGGAAACTACAGGGCTGACAGCTCTCCCATCACCACGGCCACTTTCGACGGCGCGGCAGGGACACTCGTATGTCAGCTGACCCCATGCACGATCAGTGTTGCTGGCGTGACCAGTGGCACCGGCAGTTGGCAGTTCACGCCGGGAGACGCGGTAACTGTTCCTGTGCGGGATAAAGACTACGTCACGTTTGGCTGGTGGTCGAAGGGTGAAGGCGACCTGAATGTCGCCCTCCAGTCGGATGTTCTCTGGGCTGGTTCAGACTCTTACATGTCCGAGCATGTCGGGCAGTTGGAAGGGACCGCAACCTACACGGGAGGAGCCGCCGGCCGTTACGAAGACAGGGACCACAATGCGCAAACGCCTTCCCGCACGGTAACTCGAGGACCCTTCACGGGCACTGTATCCTTGACCGCCGATTTCGATGTTGATCGGATCGCGGGTAGCGTCACTATCACGGATGCGGCAACTCTGAACCTACCGACTACGGTGACGTTGCGCAGCGGCCCCATCTCGGGCAATGCGTTTGGTGGTGGAGTCGATTGGTCCGATGCCTCCTCTCCGAGTGGATCATGGCGCGGCCAGTTCTTTGGAAACGGCAAAGCGCCTGACCAATCACCGGGTGCATTTCCAGCGCCGACTCACGTCGCTGGAGAGTTCACCGCGTGGTCTGGCGGTGCGTCGGGGACCGGCAACTACACAAACTTGCACGGTGCGTTTGGCGCTTCCGAAACCAGCCCGTAGTTCAATCATCAACGCTGGAGCCGCGTGGGTTTTCTCACTAGGTTTTCCAGTGCGTCCTGTGCGTGAGGGTGCCAGCCGGGAAGGAACGACCGGCTGGTGCCCGATCCAGAAGCCCCCTCTCCTGACATGGGGGAGAGGGGGCTTCTTTCTTGATGAAGCCAGCCACACCCGACATGTGGCTCGCAAGAAGGAGGTGGAGGCGTTGGGAGGGCATTAACCCATGTCAAATCTTCGCACGAATGCCACGGTCAGCATCATCACGTCATTGATTACGGCCGTTCCCTTACGAAGCCTCTCAGTCCGGAGCATGCCGGACACGGCGCGGACCTCCCGAGGTAAGACCAGCCGCCTTCGCCGCACACCTGCCGGATTTACCACCCCGGGCCTTGATGGCCCTGGACTTCGCGGTCATTGGCCCGCTCGTCCGCCCGGGTAGGCCTCGTATCCGGTTCTTGTCCATCAGGTCGCGGCTTTGCTCCACGCTTCCTTCAGACCCCGCCTCGCAACGACGCCCTTGCGCTTCGCTAATCCTTCGCCGCCATCAGGCTGGATGGAGGACTTGCACCTCCAGGCTGCTGTTCATGCTCGGCACACCAAAAAGGGGCGGCGGTTATTCAACCGCCCCCCCTTTTTGGTGTGCCGAGCAAGAAAAGCAGCCAGGAGGTGCAAATACACCAAACAGCCTGATTGCGGCGAAGGATTAGCGAAGCGCAAGGGCGTCGTTGAGAGGCGGGGTCTGAAGG
>JAJDXU010000390.1 GCA_022823105.1 Dehalococcoidia bacterium | reverse complement strand
CCCGACATCCGGTTCGATCGCATCAACCTCTATGTGATGCCCCTGGGCGCCGACGGCGACAACGTAGCGTTGGGCTCCCTGGATTTCCTGGGCGAATCCCAGGCCGCCGTCCAGCACTCGCTTTCTCCGGACGCCATGGGCAACGCCGGCCGGACCATCCGCGACGCCGGCCGGGTGTACGGCGGCGGTCCCAACGGAGAGCAACAGGAAGCACTGGCCACTCTGCCGGATCTGGACCTGGCCATCATGAACCCGCCCTTTACCCGTTCCGTGGGCGGCAACCTTCTTTTCGGCAGCGTGCCCGCGACGGAGCGCCGCAGGTTGCAGAATGAGTTGTCCCGCCGCCTGAGATCACGGCAGGCTACTGCAACTGCCGGCCTCGGTGCTGCGTTCGTGGCGGCAGCATCACCGAAACTACGACCCGGCGAGGGCCGGCTCGCCCTGGTGCTGCCGGCCACCGTCTGCACCGGGCCATCCTGGCAGCAGACCCGCGCCTTGATCGAGCATGATTTCACCCTGGATATGGTGATCGTTTCCCACGATCCGCGTCGCTGGAACTTCTCCGACAGCACCGACCTGTCCGAGGCCCTGCTCATCGCCACCCGCCGGCCCGTCGCCAACGGTGAACGCAACGATCACCGAACCACCTTCGTCAGCCTGTGGCACAACCCCGACGGCGTTCTGGATGCCCACCGCATCGCCCAGGCCATCTCCGACACTGCGCCGGCCAGGATTGAATCCGCCGGCGCCGCCCTGCTGGATGTCGACGGCCGCCATGTCGGAGAGTCGATGTCCATACCCGAATCGCAACTCGCCGGCGGCAAATGGGCCGGCGTCCAGTTCGCCCGCGCCGACCTCATCCGCAGCGCCCTCCGCTTGCTGAACGACGGCGAGGTTTGGGTGCCCGGTGAGCAATCCACCGGCAAGATTCCTCTGTGCCCCTTGACCGAACTCGGCCAGGTCGGCCCTGATCGCCGCGATATCTGGGATGGTTTTGACCGTACTGATGCGATCACAGCGTATCCGATGGTGGAAAACCACGACACCAATCAGAGAACTCGCATTGTTGTCGAACCTGACAAATACCTGAGTCCACTGGTAACAGCGCGCCCCGGGCGGCGCCTCAAACTCGTAGATCAGTTATGGCAAAAAGCCGGCCGTCTGCTCATCTCTGAACGACTGCGACTCGATACGACCAGAGTAGTTGCGATGCGGAGCGACGCCAGGGTACTGTCCAATGTGTGGTGGCCCGTGAGGGTTGACGAAGCCGCGCACGAAAAGGCGATGGCCGTGTGGCTCAATTCCAGCTTGGGCCTGCTGACCATCCTGGCGCAACGCACCAGCACCGAGGGCGGTTGGGTCGCCATGAAAAAGGGCGATCTGGAGGTTCTGCCCGTTCTTGATGCGCGGGCGGTGTCGGCGGAGCAGCTGCAAGCCCTGGCGTCGTTGTTTGACTCGATGGTTGAGGACGAATTTCGACGCCTGCCCGCCATGGCCGATTGCCCGGCCCGCCAGCGCCTGGACGACGGCCTGTCCCAGATCCTCGGCCTGCCCAACCTGGACCCTCTGCGCCGGCTGCTGGCATCGGAACCGGTGGTCTCCAACCGCCGTTTGTCGGAATAAAGTCTCCCGCTCGCATTTTCCCTGCGCTATGCAGCCGCAGCAGGTCGTCGCCCTTGCCCTCGCAAAGCCGCTCGTGGCCCTGTGTTAAAATCGCCGGCAACCCCCGAAACTGTCCGACTCCGGACATTGCCCCTTCGCAAAATATGGAGCGTTAGATGCTGTACCGTGAGACCCTGCCGCCGGATTGCCCTCCGCCCGGCGCGCAAGGCATAATGGACACGACAGTGCGATACAGACTACTGGAGACGACAACCCCCAGTCAGGAAGATTTTGACTCCTATGTGAAGCAAAAGGGCAGTGCAAACCGGCAAATCAGCAGGACGCCGTGTGAGCAAAATGGCGTGTCTTTGTTCACATCACTGGAATCTGCCAGTAAGTTGATGATGAGCTTCTTCAACAAAAACCGCCGCTGGCAAGCTATTGGGGAAGTGACCTTACCCGCCGGTGCCGGTAAATTAAATCCCGTTGATCCTAACGAACATCAAACTTGGTGGCCGTCGCAAGCATTTGACCCAGTTGGAAACACTACGGTATTACCATGAACGTCAAGTACCTGGAATCAATACTCTATTACGATTGCGAACTGCTTTTCGAAGCTACGGACGCCACCGGACAGCACTATATCGCGGTGCATGATCGGGACGGTGAATCGGGCTGTGAATACATCGTTGTGCCGTCAGGCCAGGAGGATCTAGCCTCGTTCAAGACGGGACAAATCGGCCTGCGGAGTCTGCTGCAGGCCTCTCCCGGAGGAGCTTGGTACACCGCTGGGTTAAGCGCAGATGCTGAGACCGAGGCCGGCGAAATAAACCTGACCCTTCAACCCACGCGAGTAACGGACTGCGGCGACTTGATGGCCACAGATTATTACATTGCAAACCACGGTAATCCCGATCCCACCCAGGAGCGTTCTCCCCTCATGAAATACGACTACATCGTGGTCGGCGGCGGGTCCGCCGGTTGTGTCATGGCCACGCGCCTCTCCGAGCAGACCGACAAGACCGTTATCCTGCTGGAGGCCGGCCCCGACTATCCCGACTTCGAGCATCTTCCCCAGGACCTCAAGCAGGGCAACAACACCTGGCTCTCCGCCTACGGCCCCCACAGCTGGGACCTGCGCGGCCGCGCCAATTCCTCCCAGAGCGAGCCGATGGTCATCCCCCGGGGCTGGGCCATGGGCGGCTCGTCGTCCATCAACGGCCAGGTCGTCTTTCGCGGCATCCCCGAGGACTACGACCTGTGGGCCGAGTGGGGCAACGACGAGTGGAAGTTCACCGACTGCCTGCCCTTCTTCCGCAAGCTGGAGAACGACTGGGACTTCGGCGGCGACGACTTCCACGGATCGGAGGGGCCGCTGCCGGTGCGCCGTCCCAGGCGCGAGGACTGGCTGCCCTTCAACGCCGCCTTCTACGACGCCTGCGTGGCCCTGGGCATCCCCGAGCATCCCGACCAGAACGCGCCCGACTGCGAGACCGCCATCTCGCCGCGACCCATGAACAACATCGACGGCGTGCGCATGAGCACGTCGCTCACCTTCCTCAACACCGCACGCCATCGCCTCAACCTCACCGTGCGCGGCAACATCCACGCCCACCGCGTCATCCTGGACCGCGACGGTTCGACAGGCTCACCGCGAGCGGTTGGCGTCGAGGTGCAGAGCGGCGGCGAGGTCTTCACCGTGGAGGGCAACGAGATCATCCTGTGCAGCGGCACCATCGGGTCCGCGCAGATCCTGCTGCTCTCCGGCATCGGCCCCGCCGACCACCTGCGGGAGATTGGCATCCCCGTCAACCACGAACTGCCGGGCGTGGGCAGGAATTTCCGCGACCATCCCGCCGCGTACATCCTGTTCCGCGGCGACGGAGAGGAGCCCGACACCTTCGCGCCCAACATCCAGGTCGGCCTGCGCTGGAGCGCCGCCGACTCGCCCACCAAGGCCGACTTCCAGATCACGCCCACGCTGATGACCAGCGAGCACCGGCCGGCCAGCGTGTCCTACGACGGCGAGGGTTTCCACTTCGGCCTCAGCGTGGGATTGCAGAACGCCGTCGGATTCGGCCGCCTCTCGCTCCAGTCCACCGATCCCACCGTGCAGCCCGACCTCGATTACCAGTTATTCAGCGATCCCTACGACCGCCAGCGCATGCGCCAGGCCATCCGCAAGGCCCTGGAAATCGCCGACAACCCGCCCTTCAGCGACTTCATCGTCGAGCGGCTGAATCCAACCGACGCCGACCTGGTCAGCGACGACGCGCTGGACGCCTGGATCCTGCGCAACGCCTACACGCAGCACCACATCGCGGGCACCTGCAAGATGGGGCCCGACAGCGACCCCATGGCCGTGGTCAACCAGCACGGCCAGGTCCACGGGGTGCAGGGACTCCGGGTGGCCGACGCCTCCGTCATGCCCGACGTCATCCGCGCCAACACCAACGCCACCACCATCATGATCGGCGAGCGCGTCGCGGAGTTCATCAAGGCCGGCGTGTAGCCTTAACCAAGCCAACCCGGTAGGGGCGAATAATCATTCGCCCCGCTATGCAATCCCTAAACGCCGACCGTGAACTCCAGCCTCCCTGCCGGAAAGTAGTAATCCATCCGTATCTGATTCAGCACGTCTCGCCCCAACAGCGAAGGCAAAGCGCCGGATCCGGCCTGCGGTGGCGAAATGTAGAGTTCAACATCGAACCTGCGCCACGAATCATCGTCGAGGAGCAAGATCACCGCGGACTCGCCGTAGTAGGTGCGTGTTCCACCGATTCCGCGACGCTCGACGGGGTTGATCAGCTCCGCAAATGGGACCCCCAAATTGGAGCCGTCCCGGGGGTGAAGCAGAGTGTCGGTGGCGCCCGTATCGACCAAAAAATGCACCCGCCCGACAATGTCCAGGCGGGGGAGATATAAACGGGCCATCACATAGGGAGTTCCACGCCCGCTGAAATAACCGGCGATCATAAAATCCACGGCGTCGGGTCGGTGTCAAGAAACTCGATCACGTTGCTGCCCGGGGGCGTGTTCAACTCGCGGAATTTAACCGTTAGCGCTTCTATGGAAGGGGCAATCAGCAACTCTCCCTTTTCTGTCAGCGCGGCCCATTGGCCAGGGTATTGGCGGGTCAAGTCATCTACCAGGCTGTTCATCCATCGTTGGCGTTGCTCATGCTCGACCATCTCATCACGAACCATTTGGGGGTCACCCATCCATTCTTCCCATTCGGAATCCGTCATGCGAATGGCCTTGTTCGGGGTCGTTGTCGCATTTCGTATAGCCATCGTCGTTCCTTCCAGGACCTGCCATAGTACAATCACCCGGCGCGTGCCCATTCTAACACCGCCGTCCACACGCAGGCTTTACACCTGCACGATATGACACTGGGTCCTGCCATCAATATGAACCCCGAAACCATCGCCGCCCAGGCCGCCCACCAGATCGACCCCGCTACCGGCGCCGTCGCTCCTCCAATCTATCTCTCCACCACCTTCGAGCGCGACCCCGACGGCGAGTACTCCCGCGGCTTCGTCTACTCCCGTTCCGACAATCCCAACCGGCACGCACTGGAGAACCTGCTGGCCCTATTGGAGGGCGGCGATTCCGGCGAGGCCGTGGCTGCGGCGTTCGCCTCGGGTTCTGCGGCCACCGGTACCGTGTTTCAGGCCCTGGCTCCCGGCGACCACGTCATCGCGCCCGACGACTGCTACCACGGCACCGCCCGCCTGCTCCGAGAGGTCTTCGCGCCCTGGGGCCTTGAGACCACCTTCGTCGACATGACCGATGCTGACAACGTGCGCCAGGCCATCCGACCCAACACCCGCATGATCTGGGCGGAAACGCCGTCCAACCCGTTGCTCAAGATCACCAACATCGCCGAGATGGCAGAAATCGCCCGGTCCGCCGGCGCGCTCTGCGTCTGCGACAACACCTGGGCCAGCCCCATGCTCCAGCGCCCCCTGGACCTGGGCGCGGACCTGGTCGTCCACTCCACCACCAAGTACCTCGGCGGCCACGAGGACGTAACCGGCGGCGCGGTGGTCAGCAAAGCCGACACCGAGTTCTTCCGGCGCGTCCGCCTGATCCAGAACCTCTACGGCGCGGTGCCGTCGCCGTTCGACTGCTGGCTCACCCTGCGCGGTATCCGCACCCTGCACGTCCGGATGCCGGCCCACTGCGCCAACGCCGGCAGAATCGCCCGGTTCCTCCACGACCATCCCAACGTCGCCGCCGTCCATTACCCCGGCCTGCCCGACCATCCCGGCCACGACACCGCCGCCCGCCAGATGGCGGACTTCGGCGGTATGCTGTCATTCCAGGTCGCCGGCGGGAAAGACGCCGCCATGGGGGTGGCCGCCAACGTCCGCCTGTTCGTGCGCGCTACCAGCCTGGGCGGAACGCAGAGCCTCATCGAGCACCGCGCCTCCATCGAAGGCCCCGACAGCACGACCCCCGATGATCTGCTCCGCGTCTCCGTCGGTCTCGAACACTCCGACGACCTCATTGCCGACCTCGCCCAGGCGCTGGGCTGAACGAGATAGCCCGCCACTTGCAGTGTATGTGGTACCATCCAAGCGTACGCCTGTCCGACGTCTGAGACACATCATGACCACCAAGACCGTAAAACTGCAAGAATTGAACCTGCCTCGTGGCGGCCGTATCCCCGAGTGGGCCGATCCCGACACTTTCATCTCTCCCGACACGCCGCCGTTTCCCGACGCAATGCACCAGGAACCCAGTATCTCCGACGTTATGACCACCCTGCGCCGCCACCTGCGCGGCCGGCCGGACTGGGACACCACGCTGATCTCCGGCAACAGTTTCCTCTACTACGACCGCGACAACCTCAATAACCGTTACTCGCCGGACTGTTACGTCGCCTTCAACGTGGACATAGATGCCATCTGGCCGCGCAACGGCTACATGGTATGGTCGGCCGGCAAACCGCCCGACTTCGCCCTGGAGATTGCCTCCGAGTCCACTGGGCAGCGCGATATGGTAATCAAGCGGCGCGACTACGCCCGTATCGGCATCCGGGAATACTGGCGTTTCGACGCCACCGGCGGGGAATACCACGACGCGCCCCTGGGCGGCGACAGCCTGGTGAACGGAGAGTACCAACCCATTGCGACGCAGCCCCAACCCGACGGTTCCATCTGGGGCTATTCTTCTATCCTGGAACTCTGGCTGGTTTGGGACAGTGGTTATCTCCTGTTCTGGGATCCCAACGCCCGCGAATTCCTGCGCAACATTGACGCCGCGGACGACGCCCGCCAGGCCGCCGAGGACGCGCTGGCTGAGGCGCAACGACAACTGGCCACTGCCGAGGAAACCATACGCCAGCTCAGGGAACAGCTGGGCCAATCGTAACCCCACCACAGGAGGCTTGCCATGTTTGACCTGCTGATTACCGGCGGTACCGTCGTCATGCCCACTGAGGCCGCCTCCGTCGATATCGGCGTCCAGGACGGCCGCATCGTCGCCATCGGCGCCCCCGGAACCCTCGTCGACGAGGCCGTGCAGACCGTGGACGCCACCGGACGCATCGTCACACCCGGCGGCATCGAGCCGCATATTCACGCCGCCGCCAACGTCCAGCCCGGCGTGCACCAGCAGGTCGCCGGCGTGCCCAACGCCGGTCCGCTGGAGCACTCTCTGGGTGCCATCTGGGGCGGCACCACCACTGTCGTAGATTTCGCCCCTGCGCCCAACGAGGGCGAACTGGTCGGCGGCATCCTCGATTTCCTGTCCGTCTGGGAGGGCAACACCTACGCCGACTATTCCGCCCACGTCATCTACCGGAGCAGCAACACCGCCGACAGCATCGCCCGCGTGGGCGAACTCATCAACAACGACTTCCCCAGCGTCAAGATCTTCACCACCAACATCCGCCCGCCGGCGGACCCGCCCCTGAGTCTCACCCCCGTCGGCCGTATCGACAACGGACGCCTCACCGACCTGACCGCCCAGTTGTCGCGCCACGATGGCGTCCTGGCCGTCCACGCCGAGGACGATGAGATCGTGATGTACAACTACCTTCTGGCCCACCAGCGCGGCCAGTGGGACTGGTGGAACGCGCATCTCATCCACTCCAAGGAGGTGGAGGACGTGGCCTTCCGCGACGTGATACGCATCGCGGAGCAGAACAACGCCGGCATGTACTTCGTCCACGTCACCGGGTCCGATGGAGTCAACGCCGTGGCCGCCGCGCGCAGCCGGGGTCAGGCCGTGTACGGCGAGGTGCTGACGCTGGCCCTGTCCTTCAATGCCTGGCAGTACCGGGAACCCGACGGCATGAAGTACCACACCTACCCATCCCTCAAGTATCCCGAAGACGGCAGCGATTTGTGGACCGGCCTGCTGGGCAACAACCTCACGTTCACCGCCACCGACAGCAGCTTCACCACCTGCATCGACAAGACCGCCGGCCTGAACGTGCAGGACATGCGCGGCGGCAACATCGGCATCGAGATACGCATGGGCGTCAACTATACCGAAGCCGTCGTCCGACGCGGGATGTCGCTCACCCAGTTCGCCAACATCACCGCAACCAACGCCGCCCGCCTGCTGGGCATGTACCCTCAGAAGGGCGTTATCGCCCCGGGCAGCGACGCCGACTTTGCCATCATCGATCCCAACATCCACAAGCGCCTGACCATGGACGACCTGCACCTGCGCGACTACAGCCCCTGGGAGGGTTGGGAGATCTTCGGCTGGCCCACCACCGTCATCCTGCGCGGCAAGGTCATGGTCGATAACGGCCAGCTTCTCGGCGACCCCACCGACGGCCAGCGCGTCCGCCGCCGTATCGACCCGGCCGTCCTGCAACGCCCCGCTTTCTGATCGCTGACCGGATTCTTGCGAGCGCAACGTGTCAATCTCGTCTAACCGGCCCCGTCGTGGAGATCCACTCGGCGACGGGGCGTCCGAATCTCACTTGAACAATCCGCAGGAAACCCTGCTCCTCTGCCGGTTCTGCGGGCATCTCAACAGACCGTCGGAAACGGGCGCGCGGTGCGCCCAGTGCGGCGCGTTCTCCGGCATGGAAGCCGTGGCGGCCGGCGAGGCGGAGCGGCGTTCCCGACGCCTTCGCCTCGAGTTTCTGCGCAACCGACTGGTGCGGGCTGTGTTGGTCGTGCTGCCGCTGCTGGGCCTGTTGATGTACGTGCTCTGGACCTACACCGGACTGCCGCCCGATCCGCCCCAACCGTCCACCGCCATCGGCGACACTTCCGCGCCACCCGTTCCCGGCGACTGGCGTCAGGCCGGCGGCGGCGCGACCAAGCTGTCCGCTGCCGTCGGTTCATCCCCGTCCCTCAACGAGGCGCCCTCCGCCTCCGGCGGATGGGAATACTCCGCCGGCGCTCCCATCGTTGCTCCGCCCGCCGTGGCTGGCGATCGCGTATTCGTAACCGCCGAGGATGGCTCCGTCGCCGCGCTGGACCGCGATACCGGCGCAGTCATCTGGCGTTATGACTCAGGACTTACCGCCGCCGTGACTCCCGCCGTGTCCGACGGCCTGGTTTTCGTGGTGTTCAAACCCGGCATAGTATCTGCCCTGGATGAGAACTCGGGTGATGTGGTCTGGTCGAAACGCCTGCCCGTGGCGTCACTGCCCTCCCCCACCGTCGTCGACGGCCGCCTGTTTGTGGCCGAGACCGACCGGAACCGCCTGCTGGCCCTGGACGCCGCCACCGGCGAAACGCTGTGGGACCACCGCCTGGGCGACTGGGTGATCGCGCCGCCGGCTGTCCATGACGGCCTGCTCATCGCCACTTCCAACGACGCCAGGATTCACGTCCTCAACGTCGACACCGGCAAGCTCCGCATGATCTACAACGCCGGCGAAGGGCGCTGGATTCGTGGCGGGCCGGTGGTGACCGACGATCTGCTGCACGTCAGCAGCAACGGGGTCAGGCGCGACGGAAACCGGGCGCGCGTATGGGGCATCGACTACCGCGGACACCGCTACCCGCTGGAACGGCCCATCTACTACGTGCGCACCCAACTGGCCGTGTGGGGATTCGCCAGGCAGCCTCCCATACAGCAGGGCACGGTCTGGTCCACCAGGACTGCGGCCAAGCAGCCTTACCAACCCGCCGTGTCCGACCGGACCATCGTCGTCTCCGACGCCGCCGGTCTGGTGACCGCCCTCGATGCCGGCTCCGGCGAAATCCTGTGGGAAACCGACCTCGCCGTCGACATCACCACCGCTGCCACCACCGCTGCCACCATCGCCGGCTCCATCGCCCTGGTCGGCGACGAACACGGACGCATCACAGCGCTGTCCCTGGCCGACGGCGCCCACCAATGGACTGCGACCCTCAATGGCGCGGTGGCGGCGCCGCCTGTAGTTGCCGGCGATCTCCTGCTGGCCCCTTCAACCGGCTCCGGCGGCACACTGACCGCCCTCCGAACCACTGGCCAATAAGCCCTGTTCCGGTTGGCAATTGACTATGTTGGCCCCGCCTCCGCTGGCAAGTTGGCCCCGCCTCCGCTCATGGTGAGCCTGTCGAACCATGAGCACTCCCACCGACAGGCTCACCACGAGCGCTACGCCGCGATATTCAGCGCGCGCTGCGCGTTTTCCAGCAACACCTTGGGGATCACGTGGTCGCGCATCTGCAGGTTCTGGAAATCCGCCAGCCAGCTATCCGGATGGATGAACGGGTAATCCGACCCGAACATCACCTTGTCCTGCAGGCGGGTGTTGGTCTCGCGGATCAGCGTCTCCGGTATGAACCGCGGCATCCAGCCCGACAGGTCCAGGAACACGTTGGACTTGTGCAGGGCCACGGCGATCTGCTCGTCGATCCACGGCCACGCAGGATGCGCCATGATGATCGTCATGTTCGGGAAATCGGCCGCCACGTCGTCGAAGCACGGCACCGGCTGGCTGTACTTGAGCTTCAGCCCGCTGCCGCCCGGCGTGCCGGAACCCGCCCCAGCGAATCCCGAGTGAAACAGCACCGGAATGCCCAGCCCATCGGCCACCTCGTACAGCGGATAGAACTTCGTATCGTTGGGAAAGAACGCCTGGTGTATCGGATGCAGCTTGAGCCCTTTCAGTCCCAGTTCCTTCACTGATCGTTCCAGCTCGTAGCACGCCGCCTTGCCCATCCACGGGTCCACCGAGGCAAACCCCATGAACTGCTCCGGATGATCGTTGACGATGCTGGCGACCCAGTCGTTGCTGTCGGGCTTCTCGCCGGTATTCGTCGTGGTGTCCACCGAGAAAATCACGCCGAAAAGGTCCAGCTCGCGGAACTTGTCTGCCATCTCCGCCGGGTTTTTGGGCGGCGGCGGCGCCCGGAAGTACCGCAGCAACTCCGCCTCGATCTCAATCTCCGGCAGGCCGGGTTCTCGCGGAACGTGGATGTGCATGTCAATGGCTTGCATAAGGTTTTCTCCCTGAGGTTTTGATGTCTAATCGTACCGCGTTTACCATCGCCGGCGCACGGCAGCAACCCGTATGGGGTGATGACACGCACGAGCGAATAAGATTCATCTATCGGTCAACGACTACGAACACTTGACGACGATCCAACAATGAAAGAAGATGAAATGGGCCGCATGGGCCCGGGCGATTATCTTGGACGTTTCCAATTTAGTTACATATGCAGAACTGTTCCAGTTGCTCGCGATCTTCTCGGGCATCTGGCTTGCAATCCTGTCGTTGATGGGTTCGTTTGCGGCCGCATGGTACATTCGCGATTCCAACCGTCGGGACAGGGATAACGAACGCCGGTTCGGGACGATGGAGAGGAACGTTGACCACCGGATGGCAACCTTGGAGAGCAACGTTGACCGGCGGTTCAGCGAAATGGAAGAAATTATTGATCGCAGATTCGAGCAAGCCGAAGACGTGAACGAACGCCGACACCAGGAAGTGCTGCGGGCAATCGGCCTTCTGTATCATCACGTTCACGCAGACGGCAGTCCCGCCATAGTCCCCCTGCCTGATGTCGATCCCGCCGTGCCAGCGCCCGCCGACAACTAAAGCCGTCCCGCGCTACTTCGCCGGCAGCGTGCGGGTGAACTCCGCGCCCCGCGCCACCCATTGAGCCAGCGCATCATCCGGCTCGACGCCTTCCATCTGCACCAGTACCCATCCGCGCATGGGTCGCCCGGTTAAATCCATGACTCCGGCATGGGGCTGAGCGAGCGCATCCTCGTACCCGTCCGGCCCAACGCGCACCATCAGCCCGTGCTCGGTCACGCGGCAGCACATGTTGCCGCCCAGCATGAATGCCAGCCCGCCGAACATCCTGCGCTCGTCGATGCCGGTATGTCCGGCCAGGCTGCCCCGAACGCGCTCGGCCAGCGTTTCGTCGTAGGCCATCGCGATGCGTCCTGATCCGCGCGCAGGAGGCTACGGCTGACGGCCCATGTGGGCGACCAGTTTGTCCTGCAGTCTGGCGTCATCTGCCACCGCAACGGCAGCGCCTATGAAACCGGCTCGACGCCCCATGTCCACGAATAAGCCGGTTTCAGGAGAGGTCATCATCGCGTAAGCCGCCTCCACCACGTCATCATCCAGTGTGTCGTCCTGCCCGGTCGCTCGTGCCAGATCCCACGCGTGGACGATGTGATCGGTGGCCATCGCAATCAGGAACTGAGGCGCAGTCATCATCCCGCCTGGCGTGGCAGCCTCCATCGCTCCAGGCTGTTGGGCCGCCCGCAGCGCCCGGGCGGATTCTCCGGAATAGGCCTGCGCCAGCGCGGACACATCCGTCTCAGCCGAATAGGAACTGTTCGGAGACACTCCGCCGACCCCCTCCGGCATATTGCCTTCCAGACTGCCGGCCAGGACCTCCGCGCCGCCGATCATGTGGTTCATCAACTGCCGCACGTTCCACTCGGTGCAGGGGGTGGCGTTCTCGCCCTGTCCCTCCCGGATGCCCGCCATGATCTCATGCACACGGCGGGACGCTTTTTCAAAGATGGTGATCGGGTCGGGCGCACCGGCTTGCGAGGTCATTGCTGGCTCCGAAAATAACACCCCGCGTCCAGCACGGGGTGTCGTTGGTAAGGTCAACGCGGGCTGTTCGTTCAGAAAACCTGCGGGCAGTCGCGGGTGAACACGCTCCACTCGCCCTTCTCGGCATCGTACCGCGAGTTGACGAACACCTTCCAGTTGGCCTCGTCCATGTCGGGGTAGTCGGTGCGATAGTAGAACCCGGGCCAGCGGGTCTCCTTGCGGTGCAGCATGTGACGCAGGTGCGCCTCGGCTACCCATGCCCGGTGAATCAGTTCGTGGCACCGCAGCAGCTCGTGCCGGTTGCGGGCGGCCAGCTTCTCCAGGTCCTCGCGCAGCATCCCCATCAGTTCCAGGCCACGCAGCATCGTGGACTCGTTGGTCGTGAAACCGGCTGAAACCCCGGCCACGTACTCGTCCATCAGCTTCTGCAGTCGGAACAGTCCCGAGCGCGGCAGCAGGTAGTTGGGGTTGACCTCCGGGTTGGTGGATGCGTACTGGTTCTCCTCGAACGTGACCATGGGAGCCCACGCCTGCCGCTTCAGCTCGTCAATCTTGCGGTCGTCCACCTTGGGCGGCGTCGTGTTGTCCAGCGCGTACGCCACGGCGGACTTGCCGGCCAGCCTGCCCTCTGTGAACGAACCCGAGGAGAACTTGTGCGGGCACGCCCCCACTCCGTCGCCGGCCGCGAACAGCCCGCTCACCGTTGTCATCTTGCTGTAGCCCCAGTGGTACCCATCGGGCGCAACGTCCTCGGGTCCGCTCACCCACGCGCCGGCCTCACCGCTGTGGCTACCCATGATGTACGGTTCAGCCAGCACCACCTCCGAAGGGCGTTCCTCCGGCGCGATGTTGTGGGCCGCCCACAGGATGGCCTGGGAGATGGTCATGTCCAGGAAGTCTTCCCACGCCTCGGCGATGATGTCCCGCTTGCGGTCCTCGTCGCCCGCCGCCAGCGCGTCGATGGCCTCCGGCGTCTTCAGCATGATCGGCCCATTTCCGGCCTGGATCTCGGTCCACAGCAGATGGTTGCGCAGCGGCGTCGGCGTCGGGAAGGCCGATCCGTACGGGTCGTACTTCTTCAGTTCCGGCAACCGGTTGACGAAATAGTTCTCGCCGGCCGCGTTGGTCAGGTCGGCGCGGAACAACTGCGACCACGCGCCCACCGGCCCGTAGGAGTCCTTGAACCGGCTGGGCACGAAGCGGTGCTCCATCTGCGTCATCTCGCCACCCACCGGAATGATCAGCCCGTACACCGATCCGGTGTCGAAGATCGAATACCACGTGCGACCCATGCCTTCGCCCACGCTGCGGGGCCGGAAGATGGCAGTCGCTCCGCCGGCCGCGCTGATCACGGAACGCGCCTTGAAGACATAGATCACATCCTCCCGCACCCCGAAACCCACGGCGCCGGCAATGCGGTTGGGGTCGTCCGAGTCGGTGAACAGGTGCGAGATGAACACCCGCTCGAAATGGTTGTCCGGACCCAATGCCTTCTTGGTGGCCTCGGACACGATGGGCTTGTATGCCTCGCCGTGAATCATCACCTGCCAGCGACCCTCACGTACGTACAGCCCTTCGTCGTCGTACCAGAAGGGCAGCCCCCACTCCTCAAACATGTGAACACTGCTGTCCACGTGACGCGCCACGTCGTACACCAGGTCCTCACGCGAAACGCCCATCATGTCGTTGCGCACATACTCGACGTAGTCCTCGGGCTGGTTCCAGCCGTGGCGCATCCCCATATACATGTTGATGGCCGAAAGGCCCTCGCCAACGGCGCCGCTGCGGTCGGTGGCGGCCTTGTCAACCATCACGATGCGGAGATCATCGCCGCCCCAGTATCGGGCTTCGATGGCCGCGCCGCAGCCGGCCATTCCGCCTCCGATGATCAGCACGTCGGATTCAACTATACGGGTGGTGGGTTCAGGCATTTTGTGGGTACTCCTCAGGGTTTGGCCGGCTACGGCTGACAGCGGTGCGCGGCAGTGTTGCAGATGGAATGTTGATGTCGGTTGAGGAAGCCGCTCAGCCCAAGTTTTCCAGGGTTTGAACGAACTCGGTGATCACGGTCTTGCCGTAGCGTATGCTGCCCGCATCTGGTGGGCCGCCGTAGAATCGTTGGTGGTAGTGCGAGGCGATGTAATACTGCCCCTGGATATGGGGCGGTGCGCCCTCTTCCCTGATCAATCGCAGAACCGCGCTTTCCAGCAGCGCATGCGCATGGTGCTCCCAGCCGCGGCTTTCGGCGACGGCTTTGATGGCATGAGCGGCCGCGCCCCACAGCTTGTTGCTGGCCTCTTCCAACTCGCCCCGGGCCAGCTCGTCATCCACCAGGGCCAGGAAATGCCAGCTGCGTTCCCGGTGGTAGGCGATGGTGTCGGCGGCGGTGGTCATCTCGTCAGGCGGATTCGGGAAGCTTGAGATATTCGGGTTCGCCGAAGAGCTCTATGCTGCGCAGCGCGTCGCGGTCAGCCGGGTTGATGCCGGCGTAAGGGTCGATGCTGCCCCACGGGGTGGAGCGGGAGGCAAATCGGAAGTGTTCGGTCCGGCCGTCACGGAACGTGACGTTCCAGACGATGTCCTGCCCCTCGTAATGGGGTTGTACTTCGGCTCCCAATGGAACAAAGTCCGCGTAACCGCGGACGTGAATGGCATTTTCGGGGCACAGCTTGACACAGGCGTAACACTCCGAACACATTTCGGGCTCCTGGTTGCTGCCCTTGTTGACCATATCGTCCAGGACCATCAGATCGTTGGGACAGATATAGACGCACTGGGGCCCGCCGTGGACGCCGGCGCAGGCGTTACAGGCGGAAGGATCGACGTAGGTAGGCACGAATTTCTCCTCTGGTGTGGACGGTCAAAATCGCCCGGCGGCAAAAAGTCTGCCGGGCATTGTAACATGATTTGCAAGTAAGGCGGCGGAGGTACGATGCCGTCCGAATGGTTACGGCGTTGATGCGACAACTTGCAACCGCTGCGCGAGATGGTCGAAATCCTCTGGACACTTCCGACGGATGGCCCGGATGCGGCGCGATGCCTCTTCGGCCAGCACCTTGCGTCCACCACCAAGTGAGTTGGCAACGCCACGCAAAACCGCCAGCGGTTCAAAGTGTCGTTCCTTGACGTTGATCTCTGCGCGGACATCC
>JAJDXU010000332.1 GCA_022823105.1 Dehalococcoidia bacterium | reverse complement strand
GCCGACATTCGGGACTGCTGCGTCGCCGTGGAGTCCAGGGAGTCGGTAGCGCGTTATGTCCTCCGAATTAGGATTGACCGGTGCTGTCCTTCAGAGCCCCACCTCTATCGCCAGCGTCAGCGGAACCGTAATCAGCGTTATGGTGAACGACACCGCTGCAATTGAGGTCGCAACCCATCCGAAAACACCCACCAAGATTGCCGGAGCGCCGGTTCGCCCCAAGTAGTTGCGCCAGACGCAGCATAGGGCGCCGACCATTGCGAAAAAGACGGTCGCTGACGCAGCAATGACGCCGAGGTTCACCGCGATGCCGACTGCGAGGTCAATCTGCAGGCCGGCAATCTCTATTCCATCCAGCAGTTGCACGACTTTCAGGCTGCTGCCGACGGCCGCCATCACCAGGGCGGCGATCACGGCCAACACGAGGTTGAAGGCCAGCAGGTCGTATCGGGCCGGTTGCGGTTGCTGAGAAGTCATTCGGAAGTACACCTGTCGTTTGAGCTGCTCCGATTTTACGAGTTCGTGCTTTAGCTTGCCGTGGACGGCGTAGGCGGATCTGGCTGAACGATGTCAGTCGATGACCGGCTCTCTTTCCGGTGGGTTTGCGCTCCGTTCCCGCGCATTGGATAATCGCGGGCAGCCGCACCCCTGTGGCCCCGGCTAGCCGCCGTACGGTTGCCGTCGCCTCAGCAGTGCGGAGCAGCCCCGCTCGTCAACCAGGCGGTTCACCGACACCCGGCCGTGGCCGTCGTAGCCGGTGGTGTAGGCGTATTCGACTTCGGCACCCCAGGGCACTCGGCCGCCGACCCGGATGGTCCCGTCGCCAGGGTTGCCGCCGCTGTTCGGCCCGCCCGCGCCGCGTATCACCATCCCGTTGCGCCCGCCCTTCTTCCAACCCAGCACCTTCAGCTCCACCGGCGCCACCAACTCCGCCGGCGACGGCGCGAACAGCGCCGCGTGCAGTCGCCCCAGCACGCCGCCCGACGGCGTGCGCTTGCCGGCCATCACGTCCGACAGGTACCCCTTGCTGATGCCGGCGCGCCGGGCCACCTCGTTCTGGCTGATGCCGTGGGCGTCCATCCGCTCCCACAGGGCGTTGCAGTCCACGCTGGACTTCTGGGCCGGCGCAGCCTGGGCCGGGGCCTGCAACAACGCCTCCACCCGCCGCTGCACCTTTATCCCCATGTTCCGGCGGCCCCGGGCAACCTCGGACAGGTAGCCCCGGGACACTCCGGCCTTTTCCGCCAGTTCCCCCATGCTCATGCCCATCTCCCTGGCACGTTCCCGGATGCAGGTGCTCTCGCCGCCGACGTAACCGCCCCGGCGGTAGACCACCCCCTGGCCCGGCACCTCGCCCAGGACGGCGGCGACCTTCTCGCGCAGGGCCGGAGACCAGGCCACCTTCCCGGTGGAGAGCATGGACAGGTAGCGGGTGGAGATGCCCATCCGCTGTGCCAGTTCGCCCATGGTGAGGCCGTGGCGGCGGGCGGCGGCGCGGAGTTCGCTTTCCGGCTTGCCCTTGGCGGCGGCTCTGGCGTTGTTGGCGCCGGTATCGGGGTTGGCGTTGGCGGTGTAGGTTGCGTTGACGATGTAAGTGGCGGTTGCGGTCATGTTGAAGCCTCCGTGAAATGCAAAAACGGGGCCGGCCCCGTGGTGAGGGCCGGCCCCGTTTGGTGTCGAGAGTTGGGTTGTGAGTGGGGTCAGTGGCGGGTCACGCGGTGGTGATGGCGTGAGCCGCGATGTTCAGGTTGGGGTCATGGTTTGCCTCCGAAAGTTGGCGTTGTGGCGGGGGTTGCAGGCACCGCCGGCGGCAGCCACGCGTGGTCTGGGGCAGTGCGGCGGTGTTTGCCGATGGGTGATGACGTGATAATCTTCCCGTCCCCTGCCATAGCGGGGGTGGATTGGTGGCCCCGCCCCCGTGTGGCCAGCGGGGCCGAATTGCCGTGGGTACCTTGAGTTGCGGATGGCGAACTCTCCGCAGTGCAGAGGCCGCACCCGGCGTCCATGTTCCTGGCAGCCGCCGCCAACGAGCGTCGTAACTTGGCAGTCGGGCCATCATGCTCGGCTGCGCCCGTGCGATTGCCCCACCAGCGGCCCAGCGGTGGATCACGACGGAACCGCCCGACCGAAGCGCTATGTCGGCAGAGCATCACTCGGCGCGGGTCAACCGGAAACGCGGCGAGGCCGGTGCGCGCAGACGGCGCCCCGGGAGCGGGGCCAAGCCCTACGCCGGGGAGTAGGAAAAGGGGAGGTGGGGGAAACAAAGCGCGGTCCCGTCCGTGCCGGCGCCGCAGGTGGGCGTGGCCAGCGGGGGAACCGCGATTAAGCGCGTGGCCGTCCCGTCCTACATGTCAGGCACGGGTGCGGCCAGCCAGTGAGAGAGGCGCAGCCGGAGCGTCGCAGAGTGAACGCGGGCGCCGGCGAACGCCTTGTCAAGAAAATGGTGGCATGATGGGGAGAAACACAGTCCGGCTGAATGGTGTCAACGGCGGCTGCGATGCAAAGGTGCGCGTCCGGCATGGCAACGTCGTCGTGCCGGAGCGCCATGAGAACACTGCGGCGTCACTGCTGTCCATGTCGAACAACGGCGCCGAGGCGTGAGGCTGCGGCCCGGATGGCAATGCCAGTTCCAGCCGCAGAGTGAGGGGTGAGCGCGGTGTCGCGTGCGCTCAGGGAGTTGGATCCGTGGGTTCGTGTCCCAAGTTACCGTGTCGTTACCGGTGTTCACCTCATGGACGATGTTGGCGATGCCGACGGTGTTCGCCAGCATGACGTGGTGCTCCGCATCGACGTGGCTGCCGGAGGAGCAAGGCTCGACCCCGGTTCCGCATCACGCAGCGGGCGGGCGCTTATCCTCGTTGAGGCCGCCCGAGGGAGAGCAAGGCTCGATCCCAGGCGAACGGTCCGGGTCGGGGACGGACCCTCCAGTTTTCTGCGGGAAAGACTGGCAAAAACCGTAAACTGAATTGATTATCGCCCAGCCGGAGGCGGAAGGGAAGGGCAAAACCGAACATTCAGACCAAATTGAGCAAAGTGTTCGCTGCGTCGGAATGACCGTTCCGACGGCATTCCCGCCGTCCTGATTCCGCCACAGGCCAAAGCGGTGCACCATCGCGTCGTCCAGCAACTCGTTACGCCGCCGGACGATAACCACAGCGGCCGCGTCGCCGTACACCAACTACTCGCCGGGTTCCGCATCCACCGTGACCGCGTCGTAGCAGTCCCGCCTGGGGGCGCCTAACCACGGGCTTTGCCGCCGGCGCTGGAATGCGGGGCCGAGATTAGCGGTGCCGACGCCCTACGCAATTCCACCCGGCGCCGTCGTCTCCTACCCAGCCAGCCTCTCCTTCAGCATCCCCGCGCGGTGCCACTGGGCCGCCGCCGACCCGCCCCCTCCAATAGGCGCCTTTCCAACGCCCTGGCAGCCTGGGACCCAGACGCTTCGACTCCCCGAACCGAGTCAACGTGCCGGCGCTCACGCCCAGGGTCTCGGACACCTCAGTTTTGCCCCGCTCGCCCATCAGGCGTCCCGCAGCGCCGCCAGCCGAGTTTCCACCAGGTGGTCCCAGCTCCAGCTCCTGTCCCGGCCCCGCTGACCGTCTCCCGACTCCGGGCATGGCCTCACTGGACAGACTGTCCGATTTCCTACTTGGCGCTGTCCAATCCTCCGTGGCCATGCCGCTGGACAACTGTCCGATTTTCAACTTGGCGCTGTCCAACGGGGCTGGAATCTGCTCTGGAACCCAAGCGCTTGCTGAATACGTCCAATAGGGGGTGATTTCCCCCGATTTCAAGTTCAACTGGACAGGATTGGACAACTGTCCACCAACTCACAATCCCTGTACACGGGTATGACACTAAACCGCCCTGTCCAAATCCCATGCCTTTTATGGGGTGACGCCGGCGACACCGGTTGCAGGGCATCCGCGCCGCCAGCAGCATTGACGAACGGCGCAGGCCACCGTCCGGCCAACTGCCAAGCCGACCACCCTGCCGGCCGGCGGTCATGGCTTCCTGATCTTCGCCGCGGAACACGCCCATCACGTCAACGTCATCCTGGCCGGACAGCTCAGTATCCTCGCCGACGCCACCGGAGCCCCGGAGCGCCACCGGCGCGTGATGGTTCACGCCGAGACCCTCAGGAAAGGCTGGCCGGGCGCCCTCACCGGGAACCCATCCATGTGTCAAAAATACAATTTCAGGAATACAATTACTGCAATTTTGTGGCCACCGGACGGCAATAAAATTGCCGGGCCGCCGGGCCCTGCCACAGCCTCAATCCAACCGGATTCCGGTTTGAAATCACTGCCGATTGCATTTTACAATCGCTCTTAAATCTCCTTACAGGGCGTACTAGTCGAAAACCGCGTTCCGGCGATTGTAGTTTGACACGTCAGGCTCCACCGGGCCGACCCCGACGGTGATTGCCTTCCCGCCGGTCTGACCTACTCCCACCACAGTCCCAGGGTGAGGATGCGGCGCAGCCAGCGCAGCAGTTGGCGCTTCCTGATCGACACCTGGGTGTGGTACAAAGCCGACCACCGCCAGCGGGTGTGGTCCCGCCGGGACAGGCCCCGCGCCGGCTGTTTCTCCGGAGGCAGGGTGAGGCCGTGCTCTTACAGCATGGCCAGTTCCAGGGTGAGGAGGCGTTCGTGGTCGATCAGCCAGGACAGGCTGCGGCCTTTGAAGGGGTGCCGGGCCCTGAGCTCGCGCCAATCTGCCACCAAGGGCCAGGCGTTGCCGTAAACCTGGGGGTCATCGTCGTCGGGTTCCAGGGTGACCAGGTCCGGGTACACCCGCCTGGGGCGGTACGGCCGGGTCGGTCCCGACCCCAACCCGGCCACCGTCGGGGCAGCGGGTGGTGCCGTGTCCGGAGACTGCGGCGCCAGTGCCACTGAGCCGCCGGGCTTGGCCTTGGTACGGGCCACCCCGGATTTCCCACCCCGGCCGCCATCACCGCCGCTCTCGCCGCCGCTCTCGCCCGGAACATCGCCCTGGCCCTCACAGACCACCGGAGCCACGGACGGCGCGTCACGGAGTTTCTCCAGGGCCGCCACACGCTCCGCCAGCTGGGCCACTTCTTGGCGCAGCCCGGGCAGCTCGGCGCCGCCGCCACCGCCCAGCAGCAGCTCCAGGGCGTCGGCCACCCGGTCGGTGACCCGGTTATCGTCCAACGCCCGGGCCACGGTCTTGTAATTCAACCCCAAGAGCGCCGCCGCCGCCATGCGTCCCTGCTGCCGCTCCAGCTCCCGCAGGAACCCCATCAGCTTTACTTCCCGCAGCCTGGCCACGTCCACGTCCACGCCGGCCCCGCCGGAACCGTCCCCCGCCTGGGTTCCTTCCGACCGGCTTTCATCCATCATCGACCTCCTCGCGGTACCGTCCGGTAGGGGGCTCCCCCGCGCCCCTCACCCCGATTGCTTGCTCCAGTGGGGCTGGAGATTCACTTCCCAAAAGGGAATTGGCCCGGGAATTTCCGGAAGCGGCCGGCACCCCAAAGTGCTTGCTAATGCGGGATTCCGGCCCGAATTCTTCCATCTGTTTTGAGTTCAAAAGGGGTCGAAAAGTTCCCAAAAGGGAACTGCCCCCAATCTCTGTACACGGGTATCACATCACATCCGGCCCGATTTCTCCCATTCCCCGTAGGGGAGGACCCCGGAGACCCTCCCTACGAGGAATGGTATTTCGCCCTGACCCTGCCCGTACTCGGACGAGGGTGAAAGCCTCCGGGAGCGCCGACCGGTCGTGGTGCGCAAGGTCTCCGTCGCCGGTGGCGCTCGCTCTGGCCTGGCGGGCATTGCGCTGCCGGAGGGAAATTACCTCCCATAGTTTGCGGAACCGGAGCTTTCCTCCAGGTGCTCGCAAAACCGTCATTTATGCCCGGATCCTTCCCTATGTTTTGAGTTCAAAAGGGGCCGAAAAGCCCCACCCTGTCGCCGGCGTTAATCTCTGTACACTGGTATCGCATCATATCCGGGCATTCGCCGGGCATTGCGAAGAGGGCCAGCACGGGAAAAATGAACCAGTCCGTCCTGGCGTCGGCCTCCGGCATGTGGTCCCGCGCCACGAACATGTCGATGAGAGGGAGGTCAATATCGGGAGCAGGGAGGAAAGGCCGGCAGGTGTAGGTGCCGTTTCCGGGACCACGTAGCCCGGCGAACGGGAGTTGCTGCGCCAGGCCGTAACCAGGATCGAATGACCGGAACGCACGGCGGATGAACTGATCAAGAGAACGGATCAGCGGGTGCTGCCATGGCAACCGACCGTGATAGTATTACCGGCGGCTTTGCCGCCGCAGTAATTGTCGGAGAGTAGCATGGGGTCGGTTACAGTAAGCATCAACATCGAGGGAGACCCGGAGGAGTCCATCGCCGCCCTGCGGCGCATCGCGGGAGTGGACGACGGACAGCAAACGGCCGTGGTCGTCGAGCCCCCAAGCCCGGAAGCGGAACCGGCACCAGGTTCGGCGCCGGAACCACCGGCCGACCCGGTCGCCACCCGAACGCCGTCGCAGATGCCGTCCCGCTACCGGCGGCTGTGGGAGAACGGCGCCAGTGGAGCGGCGCAGCGCCAACCGGTGGCGGAGCCCCCACCCACTCCGGCCCAGTGGGACAGCCACCTGTGCAACGAGTTGGTCAGCAACATGACCGATGGCGCGCGGCGCCTGGTGGCGGTGCTGGCAGCGTCGGGAGCGGACGGCGTAACCCGCGAATCGCTGACGGCCCAACTGGGCATTGCCGTGGACGCGATAAGAACCACCCAGGTGAGCATAGGCCATGCTCTGCGACGGGTACAGCGGGACAACGGCAACATCAGCCTGCCGCGCCCGGTGGAGTTCCACCGGGACAGCAACACCTATATGCTGAACCCCGACTTCCGGGCGGCGACTCAGGGAAGGGCGTAACCGGCCCGTTGCGTTGGCCCGGGTTGCGCGCGCCAGTTGGCACAGCGGAAAGTGTGGTTCCGGCGGTTTCATACGTACAGTTATTCCCAAGAACCAACACCGAGAATAACAACCTGGAGGACCAACATGGCCGTCCAAGACGACCAACCCGACATTGACAGCCAACAGTTGGCCCAGGCCCTGCCAGCAATAGCCGAGCTGGAAGCCTCCCTGGCCAACGAGCATGAGGCCTCGCGCTTGGCACTCAATTCGGCAAACCTGCTGGAAACGCTCACCAACCTCAGCGGCGTCATTGCCGATGAACGCGAGCGGCTGGACGCCCTCGAGCTCATCGCGCCGGGCAGGTGGCGCGCCGAGGAATTCCACTCCAGCGTCATCAGCTGGCTCCTGGACCCGTCCGCGCACCACCGGCAAGCGGGGCACTTCATCACTGCCCTGCTCAACGCCACTTGCGCTCCGTCAAGATTGCTCACCGCCGACTGGAGCACCGCCGAGGTTCGTCAGGAATGGGAGCACGTCGCCGACGGACAATTGGGCTATTTGGATATCTTGATCCTGGACCGATGCAACCACAACCTCATCGCCATTGAGAACAAAACCTTCTCCCAAGAGCACAGCAACCAGCTCACTCGCTACCACCGCGCCCTGGCCGATGATTATCCCGAGTTTGCCAGGCACCACATCTTGCTATCCCCCGCCGGCGTCTCACCCTACTCAAAGCGGGATCAGAAGCACTGGCAACCGGCGAGTTACTCCGTCCTTCACGACGCCATCCAGCAAGTCATTGAAACGGGCATTGTGGACCCTGACGCGAAGGCCTTGCTGCAAATCTACGCCACCACCAGGAGAAACGTCATGCCTCACACCAGCCTCGATCAACAGGCCCGCCGAATTTACCTCGAACACTGGGAGGCAATCGACCGCATCATCGACAACATACCCGACTGGGTAGACGAGACCAAGCCAATGCTCAGGGAGGCGGTCTCTAAGCACTCCATCTGGAAATTGGATCATGAAGACTCCTGGCACGTCCGATTCCGCGCCGCCGACTGGGATGAGTTCCCGAGCAGCAATACGGGCATCGGCTGGGCGCC
>JAJDXU010000015.1 GCA_022823105.1 Dehalococcoidia bacterium | reverse complement strand
CAACAATGCGACTTGTCGGTCTTTGATCAATCCGGCACCTCCGTGCCGGAGGGTTTTACCCCACCTCAACCGGCAAAAATAGTCGACGTCAGAGGCATTCCTTATTGTCGTTAATCACCCGATGACCTCGCTTCTTGCCGCTGTCGCGAGACCAGGGCGCCAGCCCGACCAGCGATGTGAGAGCCTTGCTGTCCCAGTGGCCCAGTTCGGGAAGGCGAGCCACCAGCGTGGCCGCAGTCAGTGGTCCCACGCCGGGCACAGTGCGGTAGAGAGCGGCGCGTTGCGCCAACGCGCCATTGTCCTTCAGCACCGCCTGGTACTCCTTGTCCAACCGAGCGATCTCTTTCTCCAGCCAGGCGATATGACGCTTGGTGGACTTGGCGATAGTTGCGGAAATGCCCTTGTCCAACCGACCTTTTTCCTGGACCCTTTGGTCAATGAATTGACGCCGCCGCCTGAGCAGGTCTTTCAGATCCTGCCGATGCGGGTCCGTCTCCGGTTCCCAGGTATCCGCCTCCGGAAATACTCCCCGTACCGAGCAAGCGCCTGAGCATCCAGGGGGTCGGTTTTGGCCTCGTAACCACAGGCTTTGGCGAAGGCGCGCACCCGGCCCGGGTGGACCACCTGCACGGGGATTTCGGCCTGGTGCAGTCGGCCGGTCAGCAGCCGTTCGTAGCCGCCCGTTGGTTCACAGAGGGCCAGGGCAGTGTCTTGATCATTCAGATGGTTGATCAGCTTGGTGATGCCTGCCGTGGTGTTGTCGAACCGCACCACAGAGCCTCCCGAGACCGAAACATCCAGGTTGGCCTTGCCCACGTCAATGCCGGCTACGGTGATCATTTTTCTTGCTATCCTCCCGGTGGAATAATGCCTGGTGACCTCCACACTTGTAGATGCGGGCCTTTTTGCCCATGTATCCGTTCGGAGCGACCAGAGCGGCGGGAGGGGTGTCCAACTTGACGCCGGTGCAGTCCAGGGTTGTGGTCTGGCTCACCCAGAAGTGAACGACGCGCCCCTCTCGCCTGCCCCACAGATTGGCCGATCCACGGGGCCCCAGCAATATACAAGTAGTGTAGGAGTCATCATCCTTGCTGACATGGCATCGGCGGGCGCCATACCGGCCATTTTTGACGGCCAACCCGTGTACAGAGAATGGCCGGACTTTTATTTCTAAAAGTCCGGGGGAATTTGAACTTGAAAACGGCCGAACAATAGGGCCTTGCCGCCGGTTCTGCGAGCAGTTGCGTGAAAGGCCTGGTTCCGGCGGAGTTTTGGAAATAAAAGTGGCCCTGGCGACGCTTTCCCCACCTGCGAACCGGAACCCCTTTGCCGAAGCCGCCGGGCGCGTCGAAGACGCCAGCGTCCGCCACCTGTTAGGATCAGGGTTGATGGTTGCCTTGCTCATAGGAGGTGTCCCCCCTCTACTGGACCTCAAGCCCGTGTCGTGCAAAGAGAGAGTGCACCGCCCGTTCTCTTGCACACCCTTTGACCTTGCCTCAAATTCGGCATCGAGCGTTTTCAGACCCCCGAGTCCGACGACTTGCGTGTATTATGCCCCGCATGCCGAATCTTTTTCTGGAGCGACTTCGCCGCCCCGTGGCGGTCTGCATTGGCGCCCTCGCCGTGTGCGCCGCTGCTTCTTGGGCAGCTTGTCAACCGCCCGTCTCGTCGCCCGGCGCCGACCGCGTCCAGGAGACGGCGGAACGGCCGGATAGTGCCGTTGAAGATACCGCCGGACACCGCTTCATCGACGTCAGCGTGGGTTTGCAGCATACCTGCGCGATTCGTGCCGACGGCGCAGTGGTGTGCTGGCCGGATACCGCGGGCGTGGTTCCTCCCGCCGGGGAAAAGTTCACCGCCGTCACCAGCGGAAGCGATTATTCATGCGGTCTCCGGGCGGACGGGACGGCGGTGTGCTGGGGCGCCGGCTCTGACCTGACGGGTCTGCCATCTCCGGTCCCCGATGAGCAGTTCAGGGCCCTGAGCGCGGGAGAGTCGCATCCCTGTGGAGTGCGCACGGACGGGACCCTATCTTGCTGGAGCGGCGCACGAAAACCAGGACCGTTGTACGTTCCGCCAGGAGAGCAGTTCGTCGCAGTTTCCATGGGCACGTATCACGGAGAGTATTCTTGCGGCATAAATGAGAGCGCCGTCCTCTTGTGCTGGAGCAATCGCCTTCCCGCCCGCGGCACGCCCTGGGTGGCGATTGAAGACGCCGACGCCGTGTCTGACCACAACGGCCACCGGCACGTCTGGACAGACGACTTTGGCAAATCATACGTCCACGAGGAAGAGCCGGTCGTGAACCTGGGCCAGGGGTTTATCGACGTCAGCACCGGTTCAGATGACGTATGCGCCCTGAGGCAGTCCGGGGATGTGATCTGCTGGAAGTTCGGCTCTTCTGGGTCTACGGTGCATGACCTTGAGCAATACCATCCTCTGCTGCCGGATCAGAAATTGTCCGAGCTGGGACATGGAGCCGCGAACTTCCGGAATACCCACCAACGTGCCGACTATCGCTGTGGGATCGACCGAGACGGTTCTGCGCTCTGTTGGTTCCCCGACCCCAAGACGCAGGAGATTCGCGTGACCAAAATCCCCTCAGAGGGCAGGTTCGTGAAGATCGGTAGCGGGTTTCGCCATACCTGTGGTCTGCTGGCGGACGGATCAATCAGGTGTTGGGGAGACAATTTTCGTAGCCGAATCATGCCTCCGTCTACCGATGCCATGCCAACCCCCGTGCCAACCAACCTCGGGGACTGCACGGCCGGGAAACGGGTGCCAATGGGTTCCGGCTGCCAGAGACGTTGGTCTGCTGAAGAAACGGCATTCGCGGTCACCGATCAGGGCGAGGCGATCCTCTACAAGCGTGGCCAAATCGCCCAAACCCAGTTCGGCGCCATGTACGACGGATATCGGACGCACTCCCATCACGTAGCCGACGGCGGCAGCACCATCATCAATCACCATTTGTTTGTCGGTGTGCTGGCCTACGCCAATTCCGACGGAAGTTGGGCCCTTGACATGGTAAATGAATGGCTGGAATGAACGGAAGGCGTCACGCCCTTCCTCGCGGCTTGTCTGAGGATTGCTGCCGGGGTTGGACATTGCCTGGGATATTGGGCTGCTCGCGCCACCGCACCGGGTGGACCCGGCACGGCGGCTGGGGCGCCGGCATCATTGCTCGGTCGCCGTACTTTGTCGCCAGACCACCCCGGCAGCAGGCAATGCCGGAGACCTCTACCCTGCTTGATCCGTCCGAATACGGGTGGCATCGTCTCCATGCGCAGCGCGTTACGCCCGCGCACGCGCTTGGCCTGCAACTTAGGTCGCATCCGGTCCTTGATCGAAAGCTTTTGTGATGCGTCCCCTGAAAGGGCGCGGCTTGTAGTCGCGGCGGGTCTTTTCCGGCGCGATGACGGGATCGGCGCCCATAGTCTGCAAATCGGCAACGTCGCCAGCGGAGACGCGTTGTTCCGGCATTGCAAACTCACGTGCCATCAGAGGTCAAGGCTGACGTGTCGCGGTCTCGGCGGCTTCGCCGCTG
>JAJDXU010000334.1 GCA_022823105.1 Dehalococcoidia bacterium | reverse complement strand
CCCGACCCGCCTGACCACCTCTTCACCATTTACCCCCACCAAACCGGGTACGCGTGAGACCCACGGACAAATTGCAGCCGCTCTGGTGGTTGGGATACAATCCTGCCACTCTATCCAACCGTAGGCTGGCTGTTTAACAGCCATTGGCGGGCGTTATATGGACTTCGGAGGCCCTCTCACAGGCGTCAAGGTTCTGGACCTGAGCGAGGACATCGCCGGGTCTTTTTGTGGCAGATTGCTGGCGGATTACGGCGCCGACGTCCTCAAGGTTGAACCGCCCAGTGGATCTGCCATGCGTAGGGTGGGGCCTTTTTACCACGATGAGCCCCACCCGGAAAAAAGCCTGTTCTTCCTGATCCTGAACCTCAACAAGAAAGGCGTGTCCTTAGCTCTCACGTCAAAGGCCGGCCAACGCCTGCTGCGCGAATTGATCCCCCACGTCGACCTGGTCGTCGAAAGTCATGTGCCGGGGTATCTGGATTCATTGGGTCTGGGATACGAAGACCTGTCCAAAGTGAATCCGAGCCTGGTGATGACTTCCATCACCCCGTTCGGTCAAACCGGCCCCTACCGTGAATTCGCGGGTGAGGAGATTGTTTCCTACGCTATGGGGATGGTGATGGGCATCAGCGGAGTGCAGGGTCGGCCGCCGCTGAAACACGGCGGTTTTCAGGCTCAATACCAGGGCGGGCTGTTTGGAGCCGGAGCCACCGCCATGGCTCTGTTCTCCCAGGACAGGCACGGCATCGGGCAGCACGTCGACGTTTCCGTAACCGAGTGCGTGGCCTCCACGATGATGGCGACTCAAACCATCTACCCTTTCATCGGCGGAGTCCAGATCCGGCGCGCAGACGGCACCATGTGGGAAAACCCCATGCCCTGCAAGGACGGGTGGATCATAGTTCAGGCCGGCGGCGGCGCCACATGGGACGATATTGCGGAGTTCTTCCGTGCTCCGGAACTGTTGGAGCCGCGTTTCGCCGACCGCGCTCAACGCGTGCGCAACGGCCCGGCCATGGACCAGGTTGTCCTGGACGCGATCAAGGATCGCGAGAAATGGGAACTGTTCCCGAACGCCGCCGCAAAACGCATGCTGTTCGGCCTCGTCCAGACTCCCTCAGAATTGGCCGAATGCCCACAGTTGGAATCAAGGGAATTCTATCGCGAAACGGTGCATCCGGTGGTCGGGAAGGTCAAAGTGCCGGCTGAACTGTTCCGCATGACCCCCGCTGGATACCATCTGCGCATGCCTGCCCCGACCCTGGGCCAGCACAACACTGAAGTATTCGGCGAGGGCCTTGGATACGATTCCGGGGAACTGGCCGTCATGCGCCAAACCGGCGTGATCTAACCGGGAGTGCTCGACCTATGACGACTTTGCCTCTGGATGGGATCCGGGTCCTCGATTCTACCTACGTATTCGCGTTGCCTTACACGGGCGGCCAGCTGGCCGATCTGGGCGCGGAGGTCATCAAGATCGAAGGGCCGGGCCGGCCGGATATAACTCGCGGCGGCGGTCTCTATGGCACATTTCCGGACAATGACCCGGGCGAAGATTGGTGGAACCGCCCATCCACCTACCAACTGCTCAACCGCGGCAAACGCTCTTTGGTGCTTGACATGTCCACTGAGGAAGGTCGCGAGGTTTTCCGTGAACTGGTGCTGGTCAGCGACGTCGTGATGGAAAACTTCACCCCTCGCGTGATGCGGCGTTGGGGACTCGACTACCCGAATCTGCGCAAGCTGCGCCCGGATATCATCATGGTCTCAAACACCGGATATGGGCACGGCGACGGCCCTTACTCCTCGTACCCCGCACAGGCCACCACCCAAGAGGGCACCCACGGCCACTGTTGGGTAACCGGATATCCCAACGACGAGCCGTCGAAGGCCGGCCGCTCATTCGTGGACTTCCTTTCCACGTGGAGCGCGATGTTCGCCATTGGCGCAGCCCTGCGCTACCGCAACCAAACGGGACAGGGCCAGTGGGTCGACATCGGCATGTACCAGGCTGGCGTCATGTTCCTGTCCGAGTACCTGATGGACGCCATGGCCAATGGCCGGGAGGGAGGCCGGATCGGCAACCGACACCCGTACCGCGCCCCCCAGGGCGCATACCCTGCCTCGGGTGAGGATGAGTGGATTGCCCTGTCCGTGGCGGACAACGAGCAGTGGTGTTCACTGTGTCGAGTGATGGACCGGGAGGACCTCTCCACAGATGACCGCCTCGCCACGCTGCACGGGCGCCAGACGCGCCATGACGAGATCGACGACGCCATCTCTGCCTGGACGCGGCTGTCCGACAAGTACGTGTTGATGCACAGGCTCCAGTCCGTCGGAATCGCATCCGGCCCCGTGCTCAGCGGCAAAGACGTGCATTTCGATCCGCATTACCGGAGCCGCAATTTCCTGGAGCGCGTGGAATACCCAGCAGAACGCAACATGGGAACGCGCATCATCATGGGCCGCCCGTATCGAATGTCCAAGACGCCTCTTGAAGTCCGGGGCCCCGCTCCCCAGTTCGGTCAGGACAACCGAACCTTACTGGAATCCCTGCTGGGCAAGTCGGCGGAACACGTCGCCCGACTGGAAGAAGAGACCGTCATCACCTCTGTTCCTACCACCGGAGAGCCTTCGCCCGCGTTGGAACCCGAAGAGTTGGTCGAGCGAAAGCAATTGGCGGAGTGGGACCCGGAATACCGGCTGCGCTTGGGCATCTGAGTTCCATTGACGATTCTCGCCACGGCGCATACTCTGAATACATTCGGGCCCGTAGCTCAGTGGTAGAGCGTCCGACTCATAATCGGCAGGTCACAGGTTCGAACCCTGTCGGGCCCACCAAACTGGATAAAATCAAGAACCTTCACGTTGCGGTTCGGGTTGGCGGTGTAAGCGGCGTCTGATCTGCCGCCGCCGATGAGCGCAGCGCAACAATGCCCCTGAGCCCCGC
>JAJDXU010000469.1 GCA_022823105.1 Dehalococcoidia bacterium | reverse complement strand
TGATAGCCCTGTGCGTGGCGGTTGCGTAGCACGGTAACCGCGCCGGACTGTTCCATTTTCATGCGGGCCTGATACCAGTTTTCGGGGTACGGGCCGTGCGGGAAATGAAGATAAGTGGTGCCGGTAATAGGCTTGCCGAGGAGCATGTAGGCAGCACAATCGGAGTAGTAGAGCAGACGCGTCAGCTTGCTCACTCCGAAGTATGGGTCGTTTTCCGAGAGTTCGCCAAGGTAGAGAACGGCCTCGATGAACTTATCCATGTCCTGGGTAAAACTTGCTTGCTCAGTCATAATGGCAACCCCAACATCTTCCGGGCCATGAGATCGGTTTGCACTGGTCAATTCTAGATTACACACTGTGGCCTGCCAATACACGGTATAACTGGTGAACTGCTCATCGCTTATGGGTGTTTGCGTAATCTACAGCGTTGCCAGCAGGTCGGTTGCGCCGGTGGGGGCGGCGAGTTGGTAGTATTCGGCGCCCATTAGGCCGGCCATTATGTCTGGCGGCAGTTGGAAGAAGGGGCCGTCGTCGCTGATCTGGGTGCGGTGGCATTTCAGGGACGCGATCTTGGTGTCGACGTGGGCGGAGACGTCGACGGTGGTGGTGACCTCGTCGTCGGGAGTGCCGAGGGAGTCGATGGCGTCGACGGCGAAGGGCGGCTCGATGCCCCGGTCGAGCATCTCCTGCCACCAGCGCTGGAACACGCCTCGGGGGAAACAGACGTAGTAGAGCAGGGGCGTGAAACCGTCGGGGTCCGAGACCTGCTGCACAGCGGCGGTGGCGTGATCGGACATGGTTTTATGGTCGGGGTGTCCGTAGCCGCCGCTGGGGTCGTGGGTGAGCACGACGTGGGCGTTGACCTCGGCGATGGCGTTGGCGAGCAGGCTGATTACGGCGTCGGAGTCAGCGTTGCAGTAGGCGTTGGGGTGGTTGTTATCGTCCCAGCCGACCATGCCACTGTCGCGGTAGTCGAGGAAGCGGAGGTCGGTGATGCCGGTTACGGCCATGGCGTTGCGGAGTTCCTGCTTGCGTACCCGCCACAGGTTCTCGGGCGTGGCGAGGGACGGGTCGCTGATCTCGCCGATGTCGCCGTTGGTGGCGCAGACCAGGGTAACGCGGGCGCCGCCGGCAACGAGTTTGGCGAGGAGTCCGCCGGACGCGAAGCCCTCGTCGTCGGGGTGGGCGAAGCAGGCGAGGACGGAAAGGTGAGAGATGTCGTTGGTCATAATCGCAGAAATCCGTATAATGTGTACAAAGTGCGAAGGTGGCAAAGTCCAGTTAGCGCAGTTTTACACTAATCAGAATCGTTGTATGAGGCCACAGATTGACTACAAACGTTGAATACCACGCAGAGCGGAGCTGGCATTTCCTGGAATTGGTGGATGATGAGGTGGAACGGGGTGAGCTGGAGGAAGCCAGCAACAAAGTATGGGGGGCGGCTGCGCATGCCATCAAGGCCGTTGCCGAGAAGCGCGGATGGCCTCATGGGGCGCACCGGGACTTGGAGGAAGTGGTGATGCGCCTGGTTGACGATGAGGGCGCTCCGGCGATCTTGTACACCTACTATGGGTTGGCAAACTGGTTCCATTCTCGGTTTTATGGCGGCCCACCCGACGCGAGCATGATTAATCATGGGAAGGGGGAAATGGCTGAATTCATTCGGTTGCTGGAGAGCCTTTAGTCGGGTTCCAGGATGAGGTTGCCGTAGGGGTCGATTTGGCCGTTCCAGCCGGGGGGGACGACGATGGTGGTGTCCAGTTGCAGCAGGAGGGCAGGGCCGGCGATGCGGTTGCCGGTTTGCAGTTGGTCGCGGTCGTAGAGGGTGGTTTCGACGGGGCCGCCGGCGAATACGACCTCTGCGGAGCCGATGGAAGCGGACGAGGCATCCGGGCCCTGGGATGCTGCCGGTTCCAGCGCGGGCTTTTCGACGGCCAGTTCGAGCTTGAGGCGGAGGTTGACGACCTCGATGGGCAGGTCGCGGTCGGCGTAACCGAAGCGTTGCAGGTGGGCCTCGTAGAAATCGCCCGAGATGGAGTCGGTGAGGTTGCCGGGAGCATCCAGGGACGGGCAATCGACGGTGAGCTCGAATGATTGGCCGACATAACGAACGTCGAGGAAACGGCGGGGCGTCATGTCGTCGGCGGGCAGGGACTCGTCTAGCAGTTCAGCGCGGGCCAGTTGCTCCATGCCGCGAAACTCGGTATCGAGGCGGACCTGGTCGAGGTCGTCGCCGCGCAGCATGACGGTGCGGGAGTAGTCCTTGACCACGTCGGCGATGGCGACGCCGAGGGCGGACAGGATGCCGGGGTGTCCGGGAACGAGCACGCGGGGGATGCCCAGCTCGGCGGCGAGTTCGCAGGCGTGCATGGGGCCAGCGCCGCCGAAGGGGATCAGGGTGAACTCGCGGGGGTCGTAGCCGCGTTCCAGGGAGATGGCGCGGATGGCGCGTTCCATGTTGGAGTTGACGACGCGTATGATGCCGAGGGCCGTATCGGTGGCGGACGCGCCGATGCCGCCGGCGAGATCGGCCAGCAGGGTCTGCGAGCGTTGCAGGTCGAGGGTCATACGACCGCCCAGGAAACCGTCGGGGCGCAGGCGGCCAAGGGTCAGGTTGGCGTCGGTGACGGTGATGCGGTCGCCGCGACCGTAGCAGGCCGGGCCGGGGTCGGCGCCGGCGGACTGGGGTCCGACGACAAGGGCGCCGCCGGCGTCCACGCGGGCGATGGAGCCGCCGCCGGCGCCGACGGTGTGGATCTCGATCATGGGGACGCTGACGGGATAGCCGCCGAGGTTGGCGGCGGTGGTCTCCTTGATGCGGCCGGGGCATAGGGAAACGTCGGTGGAGGTGCCGCCCATGTCCAGGGTGATGATGTCGGGGTAGCCGGCCTGGACGCCGGTGTAGAACGCGCCGACGACTCCGCCGGCGGGGCCGCTGAGGATGGTGCGAACGGGCTGCTCGGCGGCGAGGCTGGCGGTGATGCTGCCGCCGGAGGACTGCATGATGCGGAGGCCGCGCCCGAGGACGGCTTCGAGTTGGGTGAGGTACCGGGCCATGATGGGGCCGACGTAGGAGTTGACGACGACGGTGCTGGTGCGTTCGTACTCGCGGAACTCGGGCAGGATTTTCGAGGAGATGGAGATGAAGGGGCTGTTGGGGAGCTCAGACAGGCGCTGGGCCAGGGTCTCCTCGTGGACGGGGTTGAGGAAGGAGAAGAGGAATGAGACGGCGATGCCGTCGACCTGGGCCTCGTTGAGCAGGGACAGCAGGGCGTCGACGGATTCGGGCGTGAGGTCGTCGAGGATTGCGCCGGTGTAGTCGACGCGCTCGGGGAGGCCGAAGCGGAGTTGCCAGGGGGAGAGTGGCGTGGGCCGCTCCATGGACAGGTCGTAGAGATCGGCGCGGTTCTGGCGACCGATTTCGAGGACGTCCTCGAAGCCGAGGGTGGTGACGAGGGCGGTGCGTCCGCCCTTGCCCTCGAGAAGGGCGTTGGTGGCGACGGTGCTGCCGTGGATGAAGTCGGTGGCAGCGATGTCGACGTCGGTTTCGCTGATGCCGCGGGTGATGCCCTGGGAAGGGTCGGAGGGAGTTGAGGGGAGCTTGTGGACGGAGAGGCGACCGTCTTCCAAGATGGCGATGTCGGTGAACGTGCCACCGACATCTATGCCTACAATGGTGCGTGGACCTACGATGGTGCGTGGCATATAGGGTCAGTTCTCCGTGGCGTCGCTGGACGCGTCGGGTGGTGTGATGCCGGTGGCGATTTCGAGGCGGCGAAGGCGGGCATTTACCGCGTCATTGCGCTCGGCCCGAAGCCGTTGCAACTCGGCCTCGGCTCGCTCAGCGCGCTGGCGTTGCTGTTCAGCCTGACGGCGTTCTTGTTCGGCCTGCTGCTGCGACTCCACGTACAACTTTTGGAACTGGTCAACCTGCTGTTTCGCTTTTGCAGTTTCCTGTCGTGCCTTCGCGGTTTCTTCTGCTGCTTTTTGAGCGCGGTCGTCGCGCAAAATTCCCAACACCAAGGCAAAACCTCCTAACCCGTTGCCAGTGAGTGCGATCGCGAGTTGGGCGACGTTGGACGCCAGGTTGTACTGGATCGCAAGCCAGGCGAATATCGCCGTTACCAGCAGGGCGCTGGTATAGACGGCGAAAGCCATTATATACAATCGGTTTCTCTGGTTCATTGTGCAGCATCGCCCGTCGCCTGGCGGCGGTCTAACATATAAACGTCATTAAGGGGCGCTGACGTCTGCGGCGCTACGGTAGGGTGTCACCAGCGGTGACAGCAAAAACCCGGGGAACTTGCGCTCCCCGGGCTCATTTCTGATATGGAGGGTCGGGCTTTAGTCGGCGGGCGACGGCGCCGGTTGGGCGGCGTCATCGTGTCGCATCTGCGTTGCGGCGACGTTTTCGTTTTCCTTGCGGCGGATGAAGAAGCGGGGGACGAGCACCCAGAGCGCGAAGAGTCCTACGAAAGCGGCGCCGGCGGCGATGGCTAGCATGTCAGTCTGTCTCCGTCTGAATCAGGATAGTTGGTGAGTGGGCGCAGTATGGCCGGAATTTGTTGCGGCGGTTTTGCGGCAATGTAACGCCTGTGTAACCGGCGGAGAGCGCCGCGTGAGCGGGCAATAAAAATGGACCCAGGGTATCCCCCAGGCCCAAGTTTAGTGAGGAGAATCAGGCGGCTAGTCAGCAGCCTGCGGAGCGAAATCTTCCTGAGGGGCAATAGCGACCGGGTTGGTCTCGTCGTTGTGGCGGCGCAGGATGAACCGGGGAACGATGACCCAGAGGGCGAACAATCCAACAAAGGCGGCACCGGCGGCTATGGCAAGCATTTCAATCTGTCTCCAGGCGAGGTTGGGCAACTATGCCCGTTTCGATGGATACGATTATGGCCGCTGGGTGTTACGCGGGTTTTGCGCGAATGTTACGTCTGTGTAACGTCTCGAAAACGGCGCCGGACGGTTTGGCGGCGGGCGATCAGACCCGGGATTCCACGCCGATCCACCAGTGTTTGCCCTTGCCGCGACGCTTGCGCTCGTAGCCGCGGGCGCGGAGTTCGAGGCCGAATTTGCGCTGGCTGTGGGCCAGGTACCCGTTGTCCAGGCACCAGTTGGCGTATGACGTGTACAGGTCGCCGGCCAGATTCATCGCCCGGGCGCCGGTGGAACAGGCGCTGGCGACGAAGTCGTCGATGGGGCCCATTTCGGTGGCCTGGGACGCTACCGAGATTCGTGGTTCGGGGGGGCCGTCCGGAGCGATCCAGCCGGCCGGGGCATCAGTGTCTATGTCTTCCGCCAAAGACCTGACCGGGCGCAGCCGGCCGGATCCGCTGCCGTAGCCGCCGGCGTCGCTGATGGGGCTGGCCGACGGGATCTCCTGGGAGAAACGGTCCGCGAGCAGCCCGAGCAGCCCGTAGTTGCCCGATGACGCCTGCAAGGCGACCGAGATGTCGATGCCGTCCAGACAATATGAAACGAACAGGGACAGGTCGAGGTAACGCGCCAGGCTTCCGAAATGGCCCCAGCGGATTTCCTCGCCGTGCAGACCGGAGGCATCCAAAGCGAAGCCCAGACCGGCGATGGCGTAGGACTGGCGGAACTCCGGGGGGATGCGCCAGGCGGGAGCCATAAGGTCCAGCGCGACGCTCTGGGCGATGAGGTAAATGGCCGCCCGGGCGTTCCAGAGATCCGCGTCCGGTTGGTCAGCGGCGGAAGGAGGGACGTGTGAGACGGGGCCGAAGACGGTTTCGGCTTCGCGCTGCGTTTGCATCGCCAGCAGGGCGAAAGCGCCGCGAACCTGGTTGCTCGTGGTGCGCAGCAACGACCGGTGGTCGGTGACGCGCAGCGGCACGTCCGACTCGTAGATTTGGCCGCCCTCAACGTTGAGGTCGGCGCTGCCGGGGACATGGGTGGCGGTGATGAGACCCCGGTGAGACGCCGCATACACGGCCATAGCCAGGCACAGGTTCTCTCGGGCCAGCCGGACCCGTCCGCCTGGCGTGAGGCCTGCATTCCCGTGAGACGATGCCACGTTGGGTTTGATTTCGGTGGTGTCGATATGGGTAGGGGCGAACCCGCCTCAGGCGGGTTGCCCCTATGGCGCTGCCGAGTAGGCCGGCGGTCCCGGTGGTCTAGTAACAGTTCAGACTTGAGGGGAAGCGAGGAATTGTCGGCAGGTGGTGAGGGTGTTGAAGCCCTGTGCCCGCCAGGTGCCGAAGATCGACGCCAGGGTCATCTTGGTTTGGGTCCCCTGCTCCGAGCGGGTGCCCCCGCTG
>JAJDXU010000020.1 GCA_022823105.1 Dehalococcoidia bacterium | reverse complement strand
GCCGACCTGGGCCGCTACCTCAAGGACATCCGGCTACGGGGCGAGGTACCCGAGTACGAGGCCATCGTATTCAACCTCCTGCCCTGGGCCAGCCACGACCGCTACCGCGACTTTTTCCGGTGGGACCTTCCCGCCCCCGCGCGTTAACGATGCCCTCAACCCGGCTTGCACCGGTAAATGAAAGGCCCTGCTCGCGTCCCCAGGGCAATCGGACCTGAATTGGCCTGCGCGATCATGCCGAGCCAGACCACATGCTACAGCCGATCTCGACCGTCAAAACACACGTCGGTGAGTCTTGTGTTCGCCGAATTGGAATCAAATCGGACTGAATCGGAGTATCTGGAAGGCCGCCGCCAACAGACAATATCAACGCCAGCAATGTTTGAGTCCGGTGATCATGCCGATCACCCCAAGACGCGATTGCCCTGGCTGAAGACCCGACGCGGTGGACATCCACCGGGTGGCGGCTTACTATGCCACCACTCATTTCCGTAGCCATGTCAAGGAGAATTGTTATGCAGACCAGGCAGATGACTGCCAGCGCGCCCCGACTGATGGTCGAGCAACTCGTGGCGTCCGGCGTCAAGTACGTGTTCAATAACTCCGGTTCCCGTGAGGCGCTGTTTTTCGACGCGCTGCACGCGCGTTCGGACATCCATGGAATCCTTGGGCTCCACGAGGGCGCGGTCACGGCCATGGCCGGCGGCTATACGCAGGGCAACCTCGCTCCGGGCGTGATGGTCGTTCACCTGGGCGCGGGGCTGGCGCAGGCCATGGGGCAGCTGATCAACATCTGGACTGGCAGCCTTCCCGTTGTGGCAATCACGTTCGCCGGCGACACCGGCAGCTTCGCCGGCAAGATCAGCCTGGACGTGAGCCATAACGCGGGCCCCACGGCCATCGCCGCGCCCATGATGAAGGCCAACTGGACCGTGATCGAACCGGAAGGTCTCCCCGCCGCCGTCGAACGGGCCCTGCGCGTCGCCATGACTCCGCCGGTTGGGCCGGTTCATCTGGCAGTGTACGACCGGCTGCTCGGGCCGCAGGAACACACCGCCAACATCATTGATGGCGGCATTCCCGAGTTCCGCTCCGGCTACCCGTCGGATTCCGACGTGGAGGCCGTGGCGCGGGCATTGCGCGATGCCCAGCGCCCCATGATGTATGTCGGCGATGGCGTTTGGAAAAGCGGAGCGATCGCCGAGGTCACGGCCCTGGCCGAGCGATTCGGCATGCCGGTTGTGGGCGACCCCCGCGCATTCCCGATCAAACACCCCCTGCACGCTGGCGGACGGCGGCTGGAGCAGGCCGCCGACATCGACCCCGACCTGATCATGTGCGTCGGCGTGACGCACAACGGGGCGGGTAACGCCAGCGACTATGAGGCGCTGTTCAACGCCCAACGCACCATTTCCATCGGCGCGGACGCTGAGAACCTGGAAAACATACCCGGCCTGGATCTGGCCGTGCTGGCCGACGAGAAACGCGCCGCGCAAAGCCTGCTGGACGCCACCGATGGCGACGATATGTCGGACCGGCGCGGCTGGGCTCGCGAGGAGGTGGCGTCGCTCCGCGCCCGTACCCGCGCCAACGCCCAGAACATCCCGCCACAGGAAGGCAGAGTGCGCCCCGTCGTCCTGGGCGACGCGCTGGACGCCGCGTTGGAGCGTCGTGGTGGTGGCCTGGTAACCATCGAGCAGTTTGCCGTGGCGCAGGACATATTGGATAACACCGGCAACGCTGGCAATAACCAGTACATCCGGCCCGCCGGCGGGTCCGAAGGATACGGCGCCGGAGCGGCCATCGGAGCCAAGTTGAGCGCTCCCGACAAGCCGGTGGTGGGCCTGGTGGGCGACGGCTCGCTCTACTACTCAGACCATGCCCTGTGGACGGCGGCCAGCCACAGCGTGCCGGTGATGTACGTGATCTCCAACAATGGCGCGTACGGCATCGTAGCCAATTCCTGGTACAACGCCGGGGCGCAGATGAAGGACACCGGGGAATACCGCGGTGTCGTACTTGACAACATCGACCCCGTCAAGCTGGCCGAAGGCTTCGGCGTCGAGGCGGCGGATGCCACCGACGAGTCCACCATCGGCGAAGCCATCGAGCGGGGGCTGCGCATCGTAGAGGACGAGAAACGGCCCTACCTGCTGAACGTTCACCTTCCGTTGGGACTCCCGCCGGGAGGCCAGCCCGGGCAGATCTATAGTCTCAGCAACGAGATCGGCTAGTTCGGCGGCGCGTGCTGAAATCTTGCCCAGATTGGGCATACGTGCAACAATACTGAAAATTACCATTCGTTGCGGAAACTGGAGGAGATTATGGGTTACACTCCGAGAAATTTGGGACACGTCAATATCTTCGTCCGCAATGCGGAGCGCGCCCGCGACTGGTACGAGGACCTGCTGGGCCTCCACACCTACGGGTTCTTCCCGGGACGCGCCGCCTTCATGTCCGCCGATCTGGGCAACTCCCACGAGATCGCGCTGACCGAGGTGGGCGAGAACGCCCTGGGGCCTCAGGGCGGTCAGGTGGGTCTGAACCACATGGCATGGTACATGGAAACCCTTGGCGACCTCGCTGAACTCTATCACCGGGTCAAGGAGAAGGGCATCACCATCGACCGGGTGTCGGACCACGGCCACGCCATCGGCATCTACATCCGCGACCCCGACGGCAATGGCATCGAGCTTTCCTACGAAATGCCCCGGGAACAGTGGGGGCACGACGAAAGCGGCTACATGATCGGCGGGACCGAGAAGGGACGTCTGTCTGGCCCGTGGGATGAGGAACTCGCCGCCCAGGCGGCCTTGACGGGCGCGGCTCACTAGCTGCGTTCAGCATTCCCACATCAACGGGGCGGGTTTCAAACCCGCCTCTGATTTGTTGAGATCGTTGATGATATGCGTGGCCCGCCGGCTCCTTCAGCCGTCGCAAATGGCGAGCGCCACATCCATCACCGGCCCGAGATCGCTTTTGGCGCCGGGATTATCGGGTTGGTCCCGCCAGGCCGTCTCCAGTGGGATCAGGGTGATATCGGGATGGCGCTCTTTCACCCAGCCGTGCGCCAACGCGTTCAGAGGGTAATGCTGGCCGTCGATCTCCGCCCAGATCGCCTGTGGCCCCTCACAAAAGAGGGTAGCCTCTTCTGCGTGAAACGGCCAGGCATCACCGAAGTCAGCGCTGCTGACCACGACAGGCTCGCTTGGTCCACAAGCCGCGAACAGCGCAGCGGCCGCCGCGACGATAACGGTTCGTCCCAGCAATCCCATGTTGACCCGAGCCCCTCACCCGGCGGCGACATCCAGCGCTATTTGAAGCGCGGCATCACCTGTTCGCTTATCAACCGTAACGAGTTCTTGACCCGGTCATAGGGGATGCGACCGCCGTAGTTGACCTCCATCACCACGCCGGTCACGCCGAAGTCCTCCTGATAGCCCTGGAATCGCTCCACAATCTCCTGCGGTGTGCCGAACACCACCCTCTGGCGCAGTACGTCCTCGTAGGGCGTGTTGGCAGTACGGCGGATGCGCTCCGCCGTCTCCTCGCTGGCCGCAGTCTTGATCAGTTCGCTGGCCGCGTACTGGATGGCGGACATGGCGCTGGCCTCTCCCTCCGAGTGCGCCCGCTCGGTGGTCTCGGCGGCGTACACCGGGATGCGGATGGCGATGTCGGCAGCGCCGTCGTGTCCGGCGTCCGCGCGCGCGGCGTTGTATGAGGCGATTCGTTCCTGAAGCTGCGCCTTGCCGGTGTTCGCGCTCACGAAAATGGGATGCCCCAGCCGGCCCACCAGCGGGAACGTGTCCTCGCCGGCGACCGCCACTCGCACCGGCGGGTAGGGCTGCTGGAACGGTTTGGGCACCACCGCCACATCGTGGTAGCTGTGAAACTCGCCGTCGTGGGAGAATTCGTCGCTGTTCCACGCCTTCATGATGATATCCAGCGCTTCCAGGAATCGGGCCCGGCTCTCGGCATAGGGCACGTTGTAGCCCTCGTAGTATTTGGTCAACCCGCTGCGCCCAATGCCGAACTCGAACCTGCCCTTGCTGATATGGTCGACAGTGGCTGCCTCCTCGGCGACGCGCAGGGGATTGGTCAGCGGCAACACCTGTACGGCCAGGCCGGTGCGGATGCGTTGGGTGCGGGCCGCGATGGCGCTGGCGATGACCATGGGCGACGCCAGCACCGCCCGCTCGGGACTGAAGTGATGCTCAGCCAGCCACACGGTGTCGTACCCCATGGCCTCGGCGTCGTCGATTTGCGCGAAGGACTCGTCGAACGCCTCCGCCTGGGTCTTGTTTTCGCCAACGTGGAAGTCGGTGAACATGCCGAAATTCATAGCGTCCTCCCTGCGCAGCACCGCGCACGATACTCCGGATTATAGGGCCTGCCGGATGCGTCGTCATCCGCAGGATAATCTCGTGGGGTCAACCGGAGCATCTTCCCACCTTTTCAATGCCACCGCCGTGCTTTATCCTTGCCCGAGTTTTGTATTGACGTGTGAGCGACGCGATTGCAGGTGATGACATGAAGTATGACGTCGTTGTCATTGGAGCGGGTTCCGGCGGCTGCGTGGTGGCATCCCGCCTGGCTGAAGACCCTGACCGTTCGGTGCTGCTGCTGGAAGCAGGCCCCGACTACCCTGAGTACGAACACTACCCCGACGACCTCAAGTACGGGTACAAGCCCGATGCCTCGGCTCAGGGCGCGCCCCACAACTGGACGTGGTGGGCACAGGGCTCTCCGGAGCAGACGGAGATGCTGCCAGCGCCCCGCGGCAAAGTCGTCGGCGGCACCAGCGCCATCAACGGCCAGGT
>JAJDXU010000170.1 GCA_022823105.1 Dehalococcoidia bacterium | reverse complement strand
TGGGCCTCGACGCCATCTACGAGCTGGAGAAGAAGTACGGCGTGCAGGACGTGGGTACCGACGTCGCCGCGCTGGCCGCTGCGCAGGCCGAGCAGATGGCCGCCGACGCCGCGCTGGCGCCCGCGGACGACTGATCCCGCGTGTTGACGCCATGAGCGACCGATACCGCCTGCTCTACGACGGAGCATGCCCGATGTGCAGCCGGGAGGTCCTGGGGCTGTACCGGCGGAATCCGGATGCCATCGAGGCTGTGGACATTATGGCGGCGGACTTTGATCCCGCCGCCTACGGACTCAGCGTTGAGCAGGTGCGGGCCGCGCTCTACGGCATCAAGGCCGACGGCAGCATCACGGTGGGCATGGCCAGCCTGCGCGAAGCCTACCGGCTCGCCGGCGCGGGCTGGATGATCGGGTGGACAGGATGGGGCCCGGCAAGGCCGTTGAGCGACGGGTTCTATCGCTGGTTCGCGCGCAACCGCATGCGCATCAGCCGCGCGCTGGGCCGGAGCGACGATTGCGGGGAGGAGTGCGGGGTTTAGGCTGGAACTGAGATAGCATGGTAGTATCCGTCGCGGAGAGTCCCACGAGATGGCAGCACTAACCAAATTCAAGAACAAACGACGCTGGCAAGAGGTCGGCGCAGCGACATTGCTGACTTGTATCATCGCTTTGCCTACTATGGTATTTGCAGCATATGCTCCCGACGTACTTCGGGAGTGGCAAAGCGTACGGCAACAGTACGGGCCTGGAATCGCCTATGCCTTGATTGGTGTTTTCGCTCTCCTGACGACGCTGTTCACCATTCCCGCTATTGTATTCGCATGGCAGAACCGCGGAAGTATGGACTGGATATTAGGCAAACGAGTCGATAGTGATCCAGATGATAACCAATCATGACGAATGTCCTGCCGTTGCTGGGGTGGACATGGCTGCTGGTGGTCGGGGCGGAGGGGATATTTCTCATCGCGGAATTTTTCTTCGGGCCGTGGCTTCCCTTGGTTACGGCCCGTTCAGAACCGGTTTGGGAAGGAGCCCAACCAGAGCTCAGCGACGCAACTACATTGGGACTTATCATCGCCCTAGTGGTCGCCAATTCGCTTTTTGTAGCTGCTGTACGCCAGTTCGGTGATGATAAACCGGCAATTACCAAGTTTGCGCTCTTTCTCGCCGCTGCCTTTGTCCTAACCGGAGCTTTCGTCGCCGTGTATGAAGCGAAGCAAGTTCTGGCGGTGCTGATGCTATGGACAGGGTGGATGGGCATCGTCATCGCATACATAGCTTTCTGGGTTTTCACGATAGCGCGGGTTTTCCGTTCGCTATAACGACTCACACTCCTGTAATGCAGCAAACACGGTTGGCTGATACCAACTTAGCAGTCTAAATTGGCCTAACCTAACCAATGTGGGCAATACTTGCGCTGGCCAGTTCGCTGGCCTTTTGTTTCGTCAGCGTTTGCGACAAGCGATTGCTGTCCTTCCATTTCCAGGGCGTGCCGCCGCTGTGCCTGTGGTGCGGCCTCGCCGGGATATTTTACGGCGTCCCCATGGTTCTGGTGGTGGGGGTTCCGGAGGGCACGTCCTGGCAGGTGGCGTTGTGGCCGGTGGCGGCGGGCCTGCTGATGGGTTGCTCGGTGGCGCTGCTGTTCCGCGGGATGCGCTTGATGGAAGCGTCCCGGGCCGTTGCCATCGCCCAGACGAACCCGATTTACGTCGCCATCATGGCGATGCTGTTCCTGGAGGAGCGCATATCGCTGCCGCAATGGGGAGGCATCGGGTTGGTGGTGGCCGGAGCCGTGTTGATTTCCGTGCGGCTTTACCAGGAGCGACCCTTCGGACGGATCGGGCCGGGCGTTGGCCTGCCGAGCGCCGCAGCCCTGACCCTGGGCGACCGCACCGGGATATACGGGCCGGCGATTCTGTTGTTGAGCGCCATGTGCGCCGCGGGCAGTTTCGTGGTCACCAAGGCCTCGTTGAACGCTCACCTGCCCGTGTTGACGGTTTTCGGAATCCAACAGGCGACGGTGGGTGTGGTTTTCTTCATGGTGGGACTCACCGGCGGGCGGACCGCGATTGGGCGATTGTGGTCCGCGGTACGCCAACCCACGGTCCTGGGCATGCTGCTCACCGGCGAGGCGCTGATGCCGGCGATATCCATCCTGCTGGGAGTTTATGCGTATAGCCTGGGGCCGGCGTCGCTGGTGGCGGCGGTGTTGGCGACGCGGCCGCTTTTCGTGTTCGCGGCGTCGACCATCCTGTCCCGCGTTCGCTGGCAGTTGCTGGACGAATCGTTGACTCCGCAGGCGCTTGCAGTGAAAGCCGCGTCAATCGCGATGATAGTGGTCGGTGTTGGGACATTGAGCCTGGGATAGCAGCAGACTATATTACGTATATGATGCGTAAGTGTGCTCAAATTGGCCGGAAAGTCGTCGCCGTTTTGACGAATAATGACAACTGCCAGCCTTAGATGATTGACAATCCGCAACCCAGGGAATATCATCAATCGTCAACATTTCGCGCCGGAGATATTCTGAAAGACTCCGGCGGGTTCGCACGGAGTCTACCTACCGATGGATGAACTTGACCTCAAGATAATTGGGATACTGCAGGCCGACGGGCGCGCATCGAACGCAAAGATTGCCCGTGCGGTGGGCGTGAGCGAAGGCACCGTGCGCCGACGGCTGCGCCGCTTGATCAAAGACGACATAGTGCATGTAGTCGCGGTGCCGAACCTGGAAAAAATGGGCTACGGAACCACCGCCCTGATCGGGTTGGAGACCGGCCCTGGCAAGTCAGATTCCGTCGCGGAGCGCATCGCGGATCTCGACGAGGCGCATTACGTCGTGGTGGCCACCGGGCCCTACGACGTTTTCGTGTGGACCGCCCTGGAATCCGCCGAAAGCCTGGGCGATTTTCTGCGCACCCAGATCGGCGTGATTGACGGAGTGCAGAAGACCCAGACCTTCGTCACCCTGTCGACCAAAAAGCGGTTCACGCGGGTGTAACGGCACGGAGGGACAGGATGGAGCCGGGAATGCCGCGACCGGCGCGTTTCCGGTTGCATAGACCTACCGCCATGCTATAATTTCGCATCCGTGGGAGCGGCCGGTGTGAAGACTTGCCGCTTGTTACAGGTGTTGCCCAGACCCACACAAATCAACCGAGGGGAAAGCCGCTATGACCTACATCATTACCGAGCCGTGTGTCGGCGTGAAAGACGCCGCCTGCGTCGATGTCTGCCCGGTAGACTGCATCTATACCACCGACGAGGACGATATGTACTTCATCAGCCCCGATGAGTGCATTGACTGCGCGGCCTGCGAGCCGGTGTGCCCCGTAACGGCGATCTTCGCCGAGGAAGCGGTGCCGGCCATGTACGAGGAATATATCAAGATCAACTACGACTACTTCGACAAGTAGTCTCGCGCCGGCCGCGACCGTCCGCCTCCTCAAATCGGGCGGACTCCTCGCTGCGACAATCTCAGTGTTCCCCCGCCCGGCGCTCAGCAGCCGGGCGGACGTTTTGTCCCATCCCACCGGAATACCAGCCACCGTAATGACATGAACACTCCAGCCGCCAGGACCGCCGCACGCCCCGACGTTAACATCGTCGTCTGCACCGACGAGTATGGCTGCGGGCGATGGTATCACCGCGGCCGGAACGCCGACGCGATCCTGAATGAATTGGGCGACGCGGTCGGGCCCGACCATGCCCAAAGGGTGCAGGTCACCACGGCGGGCTGCATCCTGGGCTGCACGTATGGTCCGAGATTCGACGTGGTGCGGCGTTGGTCCGGCGAAAAAGCGCTCTACGGTTCCATCTGCGGCGAAGCCACCGTAACCCGCCGAGGGCGCGTGAACTTTGCGCCCATTCCCGGTGATCTGGCACAGGTCATCGCGGATCACCTGCCGGAGAGCGCAGCGCAATTGAATAGTCTGCACACCGAAGGGCAGCCGACCGACGTTGACGCGATCCGGAGTGTGCTCCGGGATAGCAGCGCCGGCATGGATGGCATCCCCATCGGGCTCGGCGAGGCCGTGGTGATGGTGCACAACGCGGCGGCCACGGTGTCGATTCCGGCGACGCTGGATGACCTGCAGTTCGTGGACGGCAGTGGAAATCCCGCCGCCGGCGGCGGCATCGCGGTCCTGACCACAGACGGCGACGGCCGAGTGGCCCTGCAACTCAGCCGAGTTCGCCGCCTGGAGTTCATCCACCGCACGCTGGGCAACGGAATGCCCAGCTACGCCATCTGGATGGGGGATGACCAACTGGAAACGGTCTATCGCATCTACCTGCGCCGGTCCGAAAATGCCGCCAACAATCCGCTGCGGCACGATCTCTTTCTGGCGCTGATGGACAAGTACGGAAGCACAGTTACCTTCTGAGGAGGAGAGAACAAGATGAGCAACATTGACTCCACGCCGGAATTCGTGCGGGAAACGTACCGCAAGATGGACGAAAAGCTGGCGCAAGTACGGTCCCGTCTCAACCGCCCGCTGACCCTGGCGGAAAAGCTGCTGCTCTCTCACCTGGATGACGTGGCCGAGGCCGACCTGCGACCTGGCGACAGCTACATCAACCTGCGGCCCGACCGGGTGGCCCACCAGGACGTAACGGGGCAGATGGCTATCCTCCAGTTCATGCAGTCGGGACGCGACCGCGTGGCCGTGCCCACCACGGTGCACTGCGACCACCTGATCCAGGCCCGCGTCGGCGCCTCCTCCGACCTGCAGGACGCGCTGAACGAGAGCAACGAGGTTTACCAGTTCCTGGAATCAGCCAGCCGGCGCTTCGGCATGGGCTTCTGGAAGCCCGGCTCCGGCATCATTCACCAGGTTGTGCTGGAAAAGTACGCCTACCCCGGCGCGCTGATCATCGGCACCGACTCCCACACCGTGAACGGCGGCGGACTGTGCTCCCTGGCCATCGGCGTGGGCGGCGCGGACGCGGCCGACGTGATGGCGGGCCTGCCCTGGGAGGTGCGGTACCCGCGAATCATCGGCGTCAAGCTGACGGGCTCCATGAGCGGCTGGACGGCTCCCAAGGACGTGATCATCAAGCTGGCGCTGGAGCTCACGGTGTCCGGCGGCACCAACGCCATCATCGAGTACTTCGGCCCCGGCACGGCGTCGATTTCGGCCACCGGCAAGGGGACCATCTGCAACATGGGGGCGGAGTTGGGCGCCACCGGCGACGTGTTCCCTTACGACGAGCGCATGGCGACCTACCTGCGGGCCACCGGCCGCGGCGAACTGGTTGCGCTTGCCGAGGAGTACGCTCACCTGCTGCAATCCGACCCCGAGGTTGAGGAGCAGCCCGAGCAGTTCTACGACCACATCGTGGAGATCGACCTGTCCACGCTGGAACCACACGTAACCGGCCCGCACTCTCCCGACCGGGCGCGGCCGATTTCCGCGCTGAAGGCCGAGGCCGAGCGCGAGGGCTTTCCGGAAACCGTTTCGGTGGCGCTGGTGGGCAGTTGCACCAACTCGTCCTACGAGGACATGGAGCGCTGCGCCGACGTGGCCCGACAGGCTGCGGCTCGCGGCGTTACGGCGGCGTCCGGCCTGCTGGTAACCCCCGGCTCCGAGCAGGTGCGCGCCACCATCGAGCGCGACGGTCAGCAGGCGGCCCTGGAATCCATCGGCGCGACGGTGCTGGCCAACGCTTGCGGGCCGTGCATCGGCCAGTGGAACCGGCCCGAGGCTCGCGGCACCGACAACAGCATCGTGACCTCCTACAACCGCAACTTCCCCAGCCGGAACGACGGCAACGCCGGCACCATGAACTTCATCGCCAGTCCCGAGCTGGCCATCGCCATGGGTCTGGGCGGCAGCCTGGCCTTCAACCCGCTGACGGATCCGCTGGTGGACGCGGACGGCAACGAGTTCATGCTGCAGCCGCCGTCGGAAGCGCCCGAGGTTCCGCCCACCGGGTTTGATCCCGGGACCGATATGTACGTTGAGCCGCCGGAAGACGGCAGCGACGTTGAGGTCCGCGTTGACCCCAGCAGCAACCGGCTGCAGGTGCTGGAGCCGTGGGAAGCCTGGGACGGCAACGACTTCGAGGACATCCCCATCCTGGTCAAGACCGAGGGCAAGACCACCACGGACTCGATCTCGCCGGCGGGCCCTTGGCTGCGCTTCCGCGGCCACCTGAACAACCTGAGCGACAACATGTTCCTGGCGGCCAACAACGCCTACACCGAGGACACCGGCACGGGCAAGAACCAGCTCTCCGGCGAGGAGATCATGCCGATTCCGGAGATTGCCCGCGCGTACAAGGCCGAGAACCTGCGCTGGGTCGCCATCGGTGACGAGAACTACGGCGAGGGCTCCAGCCGTGAGCATGCCGCGCTGTCGCCCCGCATGCTGGGCGCGGCCGCCATCATCGTACGCAGCTTCGCGCGCATCCACGAGTCGAACCTGAAGAAGCAGGGGTTGCTGCCCCTGACCTTCGAGGACCCTGCCGACTGGGACCGGGTGCTGGAGGACGACCGCATGAGCCTGGTGGGCCTGAACGACCTGGCCCCGGACCGGCCCGTGCAGGCGGTGCTGAAGCACGCCGACGGCAGCGAGGAAACGCTGAACCTGCGCCACACGCTGAACCAGACGCAGATCGAGTGGTTCAAAGCCGGCAGCGCGATGAACTACATGAAGAACCTGGAAGGGGCATAGGGACACGCCCACGATGTGGGCGCGACGTTATGCGTAGGGGCGGGTTTCAAACTCGCCCCTAATCTGTGCGCTATAATGCGATCGAGGCTATTTGCCGATGGGAGATTGGGAACGGTGACTACGATGACCACGCAGCGGCGAAGTGAGGGGGCCCGTGAGTTTCTGCTGGCAGCGGATCGGGAGTTTGCCGCCGGTGACGTTGCGCAGGGATCGGAGAAGTTATGGGGCGCGGCATCGCAGGCTGTCATCGCGGTAGCCCAGCAGCGTGGTTGGCGTTACGGCAGCCATCGCGACCTGAAAATCGCGGCAGAGCGCCTGGCAGAAGAAAGCGGTGATTCGAGATTCCGGTTGGAGTTTGGCATTGCGGAGAAATTCCACGCCAATTTCTACCATCTGTTCATGGAAGACTATGAACTGGAACGGGACCCTGAAGTGGTACGGGACTTCGTCAACCGGGTTCTGGCGCTGCTGAATTAGGGCGCTATTCAGCGCGGTTGGGCGGCGCGCTGCCGGTTCTTAAAAGCTCTGACGCCGCGCCAGATGCCGAGCGCCGCCAGCGTGGGCGTAGCTATCGCCAGCGCCCACATGGCTATGCCCAGCAACGCGCCCTGCCACCAGTTCATTTCCAGCACCTGCAGGCCCAGGAACAGCACGGTGGTTGCCAGAAACAGGCACACGACGGACGATGCCAGTAGCAACAGCGCCAGTTTCACGCTTATCGACTCCTGGACTGCGCGTCCATCTGCGCCGCCAGCACCGGTATCAACCGTTCCAGTTGCGGGCGTCCCACCTCTCCCATGAGGCAGACTTGCAGCCAGTTGCGCTCGCGCAGGTACCCGCTGGCGTAGGACGTGTAGTAGCCCAATGACTCCAGGGTATGGCCCATCTGCTCGGAATCGATGGCGCCCCTGGGCAATGCGATGGTGGTTACAGCGCCGATGCTGTCCCGCTCCGGCGCAACAAGGTTCAAGCCGAGGCTGCGGAGTTGCCCGCGCAGCCACCGTCCGTCCTCATCGATCCGAGCCAGCAGTTCGTCAGCCTGGCGCTGCAACCCGGCATCCAGGGCCGCGAGGAGGTTGGAGGACAGGGTGAACGGCACAGCGCCATCGTCGCCCCCTCTACAGTGCAGTCCCAGGTCCAGGTAGCGGGGCAGACTGGCATCAGGCGCGGGTAGTTCCTCGCAGAACACCAGGCCCAGGCCGGGGTAGGCGGCAAAACCCTTGCCGCTGGCCCCGCTGGCGAGCCAGACGCCCGTCAGGTCAACCGGCGTCGCGGCAATGCTGCTGATGCAGTCGAGCGCCAGGCGAGTATTGTACTTGTTGCACAACGTCTTGAGACGCGGCAGGTCCACGAGGGCTCCGGTGGATGTTTCGCAGTGCACGGTCCAGAGCCACCCGCCCGGCTGCGTGGCGAGCGCGCGCTCAATGCACTTGTAGTCCAGCGGTTCGCCCCAACGGTGTTGCACCGGGACGTATTCCAGGCGCATCCGGTCGGCGTGATCCAGGAGCCGCTCGCCGAATTCGCCGGCCGTGGCGATAACGCCCGGCGCTTCGAGCCGGGACAACTGCGCCGCAACCACGTCGTTGGCCAGGGTGCCGGAGCCGACCATCACCGCGCAGTGGCTGGCGTGGGTCAGATCACACAGCCGTTGCCGGACGTTGAGCATGAGTTTCCGAAACTCGGGAGACCGGTGGGACAGCGGAGGCTGCCGGAACGCCTCGACCACCGCCGCCGGCATCGCCACCGGTCCGGGGGTCAGGATCACCGGCTCACCGGGGGGCGCGGCGACGTTCTCATGGAATTTGCCCGAGAACTCCACCCCCACGTTGCCCACGGGTCGGTACATCGGCTGGTACGGCGCGGCATCGTCTCCCACCACCGGCCCGAAAGGGATGAAACCGATGTGGCGATACAGGGGCTGCTGGGCAACGCGGCCGGACATCACCACGTAGTCGTAGCCGCCCTCCTGGCAGTATCGTGCCATCATGGTCAGCAGCCCGGGCAGGACCCTGGTACGGCGCAGGCCGGGCCGCACGGCCAGCAGGCGAATTTCGCAGACGCGGGCGCCCTCCGCCTGGGGCAGGTGGTTCTCCAGTCGGCCGAGTTTCTGGTCCAACGAGAACGGTCGACGGTCCCGGGCGCAGATCATGCCCAGCAGGTCCTCTCCCCGTCGGCAGATGAAGTAGGTGTTCTCATCGTGGAACTGGTCCACCAGGATCCGGTCGTCGTTGGCCGGATGCTGGGGTACCTCCTCGACGAAGGACTCGTAGTTCAGCTGGGAAATCTCCTGAAATTCCCACGGCTCAGTGGCCTGTTTGAATACCAGACCGGAACCGTTGGCGACGGACTTCTCGCTGGCGCAGGCCACAGTAGACGCCTGCCGCGGGGATGCCGAATCGGCGGGCATGGATCCGGCGGTCGAAGTATGTCGTCTGATTTCCGTCATCAGGGACTCTGCGTGAATCGTTACCTGAGATTGGCCCGGAAATTCCAACGGCCGACTCTGGGACATTATACTAGCCGCAAAAATCCGGCAACACATAACATAACTGCGCGTTTGCCACAATTTCGGGAATGCGCACCATGGATTTGTTGCGGTATAATTGCGGCAAATCCGATACGCACCTTCAGTCCACCAGGGAGGTAAAGAAATGGCTTACACACCGAAGCAGTTGGGCCATCTGGTCATCAAGGTCCGCGACATCGAGCGCAGCGTTGACTTTTACACCAACGTGCTGGGCCTCACCGTGATGACCGGCCGCCCGGGCGGGATGACGTTCCTGTCCGCCAACACCACGATGTCCCATGAGCTGGCCCTGATTCCGCTGGGCATGGACGCCCCGGGCCCCGAGGACCGGCGGGTCGGCATGGCGCACATGGCCTGGCAGATGAACTCCTTCCGCGATCTGAAGGAGCTCTACGAGCGCTGCAAGGAGCACGGCGTCAAGTTCAAGAGGCTGGGCGACCACGGCATCTCCATGGGCGTATACATCTATGACCCCGACGACAACGAGATCGAGATCTACTACGAGTCTCCCGAGTCTGAGTGGGGCAACAAGGACGGGTTCCTGTTCGAGGGCAACTTCCCGTGGCAGCTCGATCCCATCGAGGAGCCGGCCGCGGTGGGCGACGACGACTAACCGCCGTCCGCAACATACGCAGACCATCGTAGGGGCGAATGATAATTCGCCCCTGCCTGCATGAAAACAGGCCACGCCAGCATGACTACGCCTCTACCACCACCGGACGAGCCTGACATTAATGAAGCGCTCATCGATTACCTTGAAGCGGCAAGCGCAGCGCACCGGGAGGCATCGTTTCACTTTGAGGCCGCATTGCCGCAGCTCAACTTGGGAATTGAGTTGCACCGGCAGAGCAGCGACATTATGCGCGAAGCCGACGTTGTATCGGACGAAGCTACGGAAATGCTGCTGGAGGCCATTGCCCTGGTGCAGGAAAATCCACAAGGCAACATAGTCAGAGCGATGGGATTGGCGGCGCAGGCTACGGCAGCGTCACGCCGGGCACGGATCATATCGAGTCAATCTTACGAACTCACCCAACAGGCCGCCTCCGAAATCACGCAGGGAATGACGGTTTGGAGCGAAGGTTCGCGATTATTGCGGGAAGGCTTGCAACAGGCTACCACCCTGCTGCAAGCCTCTCGTCGCCGGCAAACCAACGGGGGCAGGCCGGATGCGCCGGCTGCCTAGCATAGCAACCCTTTGCTTACGCAGCGGCAAGCGGCTGACCCCGGCTAC
>JAJDXU010000287.1 GCA_022823105.1 Dehalococcoidia bacterium | reverse complement strand
CAGTTCTCCGGCTACCAGGAGCCGTAGCTTTGCGGCACGGGGCGGTGATGACACCCGCCGGGTTCCGGGAGCTTGACCGGGGAGTAGATCGGTCATAGGCCCCGAGGGAACCATTCTGCTGCCGTTGGTCGAAAGGCCGTTATGCGACCCGAACCTTTTTTGACACCTCGCCATGTTTGGTAGTTTGGTGGCTTGCCGCTGCATGCGGTGCGGCGACCCCGCGCGGTTCTCGAGTACCGGTTGGGGAACCTGACAAGGCTAGGATAGAACGCGGGCGCAACTACGGGCAACGGGCGGGTGTCACTGCCGGGTAAATCGGTTATTTTTCATGGATAGACAGGATTTACAGGATGGGCAGGATTGGGGTCGGACAGGTTCTCGCCAGGGGCGGATTCTCCAGAGGCGAACCTGTGGGCGTTTCGCACCATGAGCGGACTACGGCGCCGGACGCGAAAAATTGAAAGACCCTGATTGATGGTCAGGGCAATCGCATTTCAATTGTTGTCCCTTGGATAAGGCACTTGACCCACCCTCATACCTGCGAAAGCCGGTATCCGGTGCCTGAAATCGGCGGTTTCGCGGTCGCTGTCTTCATTCGGTGGCCTATGGACTCCGGCTTTCGCCGGAGTGTCGTGCGTCTAAATCCCAAATGCGATTGCCCTGGATTGATGGTTGCTCACGTTGACACCCAATGCGGGGCGGCACATAATCGAGCCACCATGCGTTTTGATGTTCGATTATTTGCGTTGTACCGTGAGAGGGCCGGCGCGTCGATTGTGACTGTCGATTTGCCGGAAGGCGCGTCGGCGGGGGACCTTACTGCCGCCGTCCGCGCCGATTACCCGAGGCTGGCGCCGCCTGAGGTCCGGATCGTGGTGGCAGTGAACGCAGAATACGCGGACGATGACCAGTTGCTGCACGCCGGCGACGAGGTCTGCCTGATTCCTCCGGTGAGCGGGGGACGCGGTTAGCGGAGGTTGCTGACGATGATTATCCTTACGGACGAACCCCTGGACCCGGTGGCGGTCACCGACTCGGTGCGACGGGATGGAAATGGAGCGGTGGTCACGTTCCTGGGTACGACCCGGGACAATTTCGGGGGCAAGGAAGTCACGCGGCTGGAATACGAGGCCTACGACGTGATGGCGATCAAGAAGCTGCACGAGGTACGGGACACGCTGCGGGCGGACTACGGCATTGAGGACATCGCGATCGCGCACCGGACGGGTCGAGTGGACGTTGGGCACATCAGCCTGGTGGTGGCGGTGGCGTCGCCGCACCGTATCGCAGCGTTTGAGGCATGTCACGAGGCGGTGAACCGCATCAAGACGGTTGTGCCGATCTGGAAGAAGGAGTGGTTCGCCGACGGGTCGCGCTGGGTTGCGTGCGAGGACCACGAGTTCGCGGACGAGGCTGAGCATGAGCACGCCCACGCCGAGCGGCACGCGGTTGCGGCTGGGGATGACTGAATCGTCGCGCGTTGCCGAGGGAGCGTGAATTCAGCGGGGGTAGAGCCCGGCTAACGTTCGCGTCAGGCGGGCTTTCATGGGTTCCTGCTTTCGCAGGAACGACGGACGCTTTCGCGTGTTGGGCGGATCAAGCCCTCGACTTTTATTTATCGCTGGCCGTTTATCGCAAGCCGTGGATCAGATGCACCAGCATTGTGCCGGATTCGAGGTCGATGCGTCGTATGACCTGGGAGATGGCCGGGAGCAGGATTTCGGGGCCGGATTCGGGTCTGACGACGTAGACGTCGTTGCTGCCGGTGGCGATGATTTCCCGAATGGTTCCCAAGCTTTCGCCGTCATCGGTGGTGACGGACAGGCCAATCAGCTGGTAATGATAGAACTCGTCGGGCTCCAGGCTGTCGGCAGAGCCGATTGGAGCGAAAATCCACTCGCCGACCAGCGCGCGGGCATGGGCAGGATTGTGCAGGCCGCGCAATCTGAGCAGGGCCTGGCCGTTGGGCAAGGACTGGTATGAGTCGATTGACCGGACGGCGCCGGCGACGTTCAGGGGTTCGCCAATGGAGAAGCGGTCCGGGTTGTCCGAGAGGGACTGGATCCTGAGGGCGCCGTCGAGGCCGTGGGGCCGCATGATGCGGCCGACGAGGACGCAGCCGTCGGGCGGTTCCGGATCCTGCTGGTCGGACTGGCGGTTTTGGGCAGGCGTGCCCCGGGCGCGGGGCCGGGGTCTGCGCCGGCGGGATTGTCGAGGGCTAGACAATCTCCAGGACTGCCCGGGTGCCGTCCTTGACGGCGGCGACACGGAGCAGGACGCGCATTGCCTGGGCCACCCGGCCCTGCCGTCCGATGACCTTGCCCTTGTCTTCGGGGGCCACTTCCAATCGGATAACGATCTGGTCGCCTTCGTCGGACTCAGTGACCCGCACTGCTTCGGGGTTAGAGGTGAGCGACTGGGCGATGAACTCAATCAGTTCTTTCATCGGCGTGTACCTTGTCGAAGATGCCGTTGAAATCGAAGATACGACGCACCGGGTCTGAGGGTTGAGCGCCTTTGCGCAGCCAATCGACTGCCCGGTTTTCGTCGAGGGTTACCGCCGGTGGGTCCGCCATTGGGTCGTAGTGGCCGATGCCGTCGAGGTATGCGCCGTCGCGGGGGTTGCGCTGGTCGGTGACGACGATTCGGTAGTAGGGGCGGCCTTTCTTTCCTACTCTCCGCAGGCGAATCCGTAGCATTTGAACTCCGTTACTGAAATTACGAATTGGTGCATTCCAATTTATGATTAGCCGCCGATTTTGTCAAACCTCAGGGGCAACCGTAAGGGATTCCCCGCTGCAATCGACGGAAACGTACAACCGGTGGGAGCGCGCGAACTTTAAAAGGGTATC
>JAJDXU010000119.1 GCA_022823105.1 Dehalococcoidia bacterium | reverse complement strand
GTTCATTATGGGCTCATGCGTTCGGGTTGTCAAGGGGTGAGTTGGAATCGGAACGGTTCAGAGTTGCTGAGCCGTTTCCACACGCAGCCCATCATCCCGGCCCCCGCATCGGGCACTGGGCGGGCCCCGTATTGGGTACGGGGCAGACTTTGAGCGGGAGTCCAGAAAATGCCTGGCGTACTCAAGGACGGCTGTCGGAAGGTTACGTGGATACCGGCTTTCGCCGGAGTGACGGTGGTTGGAAGGCCCTCATCCGGGGACCAGCAATTGCAATGCGATTGCCCTCGGTCGAGGCCGGAATGACGGTTCGGGGTGAAAGGCCACCAACCAGGACTTTGCAAAGGCCCTGGTGCGATTTCCCTGGTGCGATTTCCCCGGTGCGATTTCCCTGCCGTGCGATGCGAATTTTGCAACCGAAAACCTGTGTTGGAGTATAATGTTGCATATAGACCCGGCCCAGTCTGTCCCAGGTAGGTGATGTTGTGCGAGAAGTCATCCAGGAAGCCGTTAATCAACTCGATTCAGGTAGCCCGTGCGTCCTGGCTACCGTGGTCCGCACCAAGGGTTCCACGCCGCAGAAAGCTGGCGCCATGCTGCTCGTCCGCGAGGATGGCACCGCCATCGGAACCCTGGGCGGAGGTTGCGTGGAGGGCGATATCTGGTTCGCCGCTCGGGAGATTCTCCGCAACCAAGGAGGTCCCGAGTTCAAGGATTATTACCTCAACGAGGATATTGCCGCACGCGACGGTCTCGTTTGCGGCGGCACCATGTATTTCTACCTGGAGCCGTTCTGGGACGCCGACGATTTCTCGGAAATCGGAAACGAACTCATCGGCGCCTATGATGGAGCCGAGCCCGCAGCTTTGGCCACAATCGTCCGCTCCGACGGCGATACGGCAGCATTGGGCGCAAAGCTCCTCCTGCGTTCCGACGGCTCCATGGCCGGCGGCATCGGAACCGCGGAACTCGACGAAATGGCCCTCGAGGTCGCCTCGCGCGTGGCCGCCGTCGGCGCCAATGAGTCGGTTACCATAGACGATCAGACGGAACTGTTTGTCGAGGGATTCACCACGCCTCCCACGCTGGTGATGGTCGGTGGCGGACACGTCGGCAAAGCCACCGCCGACCTTGCCCATCGCCTTGGCTATCGCGTCTACATCGTCGACGATCGCGAGGATTTCTCCAACCCGGACCGTTTCCCGTACGCTGAGGACACCATCGTCACTTCCTACACCAATTGGGCAGAGCATCTGGACATCAACGTCAACAGTTTCATCGTGGTCGCCTCCCGCGGCCACTGGTTCGACGACGTAGCCCTGGAATCCGCCCTTACCACTCGCGCCCGATACATCGGCTTGCTGGGCAGTCGACGCAAGACGCTGATGATCTATCAACGCCTCCTCCAGGAGGGCATCCCCCGGGAACGCCTCGCCGAGGTGCGGGCTCCCATAGGACTGGATATCGGAGCCCTGGAACCCGAGGAGTTGGCCGTCAGCATCATGTCCGAGATCATCATGGCCCGTCGCGGCGGCAAGGGCAGCCCCATGACCATGGACGACTGGTACCTGGAGAGGGCGGAACGCCGCGCCAACCGCGCCATGGGTCTCCCCGGAGACTGAGCGACCGGAAATCGTGCGATGAAATCTACGGACCAAGATTTCGACGAACTGCCGGAGTTTCCCGGTGATATGGGCAGGTTCCTGCGCGAACTCCGGGAAAACCCCGACGCCCTCGCCCTCATGCGCGCCCTCTGCGTCATCCCGGACGTGCGCGATTTGAGCTACGATCCTCGGCGAGCCAACCTGGACCACGATTCCATCGTGCAGATGTTGCTCTACGAGGCAGTGGACAACGTGTCGATTCGCGACGCTTTCGTGGCAGCCCTGTTGAAAGATCACCTGCCGCCGCCCGAGTCTGAACCCTAGCGTCCGCTCGGATTTCCATGGCCAGCGAAGCGAGGGAGGTCGGCCGCCGGCTGCATGATCTGGACGCGCTGCGGTCGGTCGCCATGCTGTTTGGCGTGGTTCTACACGCCAGCCTGTTTCTGATCCCCCAGGCGTGGCCGGTGCAGGACCCGTGGGCGGCCACCGTGTCCCCGGAGGCGAATGCGTACATCTACGCGCTGTCTGCCATACACGGGTTCCGGATGCCCGTGTTCTTTCTGCTCAGCGGTTTCTTCGCCGCATTGCTCTGGCAACGTCGGGGTCTGCGGGCGTTGGCCGCCCATCGCCTGCGCCGAGTCGGCATACCCCTGGTGGCCGGCGCGTTGGTAATCGTTCCCATCAACGCGTGGCTGCTCGCGGGCTCGGATTTCAATCCGTGGTTCTGGCCTGTCTATTGGTGGGACAGCCTGCACCAACTCTGGTTTTTGTGGATATTGCTGCTGGTGGCGGCGGGATTCATCCTTGCCGTCCGTTTGGGACTGGGATTTAAACACCCTCTGTGGTGGCTGGCCGTCCCTGCCGTTGTCCTCCCGCAGCTGCTGATGTACGAGCCTGTGTTCGGCCCCGACACATCCGACGGGCTCGTCCCGAGTCCCGTGGTGTTGGCATACTACGCCCTGTTCTTCGCTTTTGGCGCATTCATGTACCGCGGCAACATGGCTGTCCGACGTTGGTGGGCCGCGGGCCTGGCGCCGGCCGCTCTGATCCTCCTGCCCGGGATGTTCTACGTGTACGAGTCGTCCGCCGGCCCCGGGCGAATCGCCGCGGCGTTGCTGCAGGTCGCCTACGCCTGGCTGACCTGCTTTGGGATGATGGGCCTGTTCAGGCTGGTAGCGTACAAAGAGCGAGATTGGGTGCGGTACCTCTCGGATGCTTCGTACTGGATCTACTTGTGGCATCTTCCGCTCATAGTTGCCGGCCAGCGGATTCTGGTGGATTGGGCAGTTAACCCGCACCTTAAGTTCGCCATTCTGTGTTTGGTCGTCCCGCTGATCTTGCTGGTGCTGTACCGTTTCTGCGTCCGCTATACTCGCGTCGGAACGGTACTCAACGGTCGCCGCGTGCGCGGCATAACGGGGCAGCAACCCAACGTCGCTGTTACCTGACCGGCTTTGGTGGGCCAACCAGATCCATGTCAACCGCTGACTCGCATCCTTTCACATCCGCAGTCCTCCTGGCGGCAGGAGTATCCCGGCGCATGGGGACGCTCAAAGCCCTGCTGGATTGGCACGGCCGTCCCTTGATCATGCACCAGATCGTCGCGCTTCACCAAGGTGGAGCGGATGAGGTGGTGGTGGTGCTCGGACACCGAGCCGACGAACTGCAGGCGCGCATCGGCGCCAACCGGGACGTCTACGAAGCCGGGGGCGCCCGGTGCGTGGTCAACACTCGCTACGCCGAGGGCAAGACGACCTCGATAAAAACCGGCCTCTCTGAGATCACGGTCGATGCAAGTTTGCCGGGCCCAATTCTGATGCTGAACGTCGACCAGCCTCGCAGCTCATCCATCATCCGCAAGGTGCTCACAGCCCAGTCCCAGCGTCCCGACAAGCTGATCACGATCCCGACCTGCAACGGCAAGGGGGGCCACCCAATCGCGATCAGCCGCTCTCTTTATCATGAGTTGCTCGAAATCAACGAATCGACCCAGGGCATGCGGGCCGTTACCCAGCGCCACCAGCAATCCACCCAGCGCGTGGAATTGAGCGCTCCTGAGCTGCTGTGGGATGTCAACACCCCGGAACAATACCGCGAGGCCCTGGCCGCATCAAAAACGGGCACCTGAACCCGGTGGGAACCAAAAAAAGAAAAGGCCGGAGCCCGATAAACAGTCGGTGCTCCGGCACTGTTGTCCCATCGATCTTGCCGCCCACTCCGTCTGTGCCCGGAGTTTCCCGCCTTCTTGGGAGCGCCTTGGCTGCGCTGCGTCGGGCGGTCGGCGTTGTCAGCGCCAACTGACGGTCCGCTCGATGCGGTTTCGCCCCTGTTGGCGGCCCCGCGGTGTCGTCACACTACGTCGGCTCCGCCAACGGGGCGGTTACAAGGGAATTGCCAACTATGGTTCAGCGTTATCAGCGTAACCACTTCTAACCTCCTGGGTGACGACGGCTCATTACCATCGGTTTTCCGGTGTGTGGGGGTTCCCTGCAACCCCAGCACCTTGAATACATACTATAACGTACCGTGATGCTTGTCAACACCCTCTGACGCGCAATTTCCATCCGATTTTTTACGAACGTTTCCGTTGGAACTGTCCAATGCGTTAGACTACCTTCGCATCCATCGATTCGGAGACTCTTGTCAATGGACCAACCCAACGGAAACGGGACCGCCCCGGAGTGGGCCGTTCCCAGCGTTTACGGTCGAGACGGCATCACCATAATCGGCATGATCGGCGTCGTGCGCGAATCCGACGCCAACCGCGGCGCTACCCTCAGCCTGTTCGGGGGCGGCATCAACCCTGGCGCCGAGGTTCCATCCGGCGTGGACCCGGATTACATTCTTGACTTCGCCCGCACCCACGAGGCGGCCGGTTTCGACATGGTCCTCACCGGCTATTCTTCGTCCACGCCGGACGGTTTCGAGGTTGCCGGCTACGCCGCCGCCCACACCACACGCCTCGGTTACCTGATAGCTCATCGGCCCGGATTTGTCGCGCCCACCCTGGCCGCCCGCAAGGCTGCCACCCTGGATCAACTCACCAACGGCCGCATCGCGCTGCACATCATCACCGGCGGCAACGATGTGGAGCAGCGCCAGGACGGGGATTGGCTCGGCCACGACGCCCGATACCGCCGCACCGACGAGTATCTTGATGTCATGCGCCGGATCTGGACTGAACACGAACCCTTCGACCATGAGGGGGAGTTCTACAAGTTCCAGGACGCGTATAGCCAGGCCCGCTGCCGTCAGCATCCCCATGTGCCGCTGTTTTTCGGCGGAGCGTCCGACATTGCACTCGAGGTGGCCAGCCGCCGCGCTGACCTGTTCGCGCTGTGGGGCGAACCCCGGGCTTCCATCGCCCAACGAATTGCGGACGTGAGAAATCGGGTTGCCGCCGCCGGCCGCGACCCTGCGGAAATGCGTTTCAGCCTGTCGGCGCGGCCCATACTGGCCCCCACCGAGGAACAGGCTTGGGAACGCGCCGAGCAGATCCTGGCTCGCGTTGAGCAAGCGACGGCGGGCCGGATCACCCCTGGCGTGCCCACGCGGCCCCAATCTGAAGGCGCGTGGCGCCTGCTCCGCTTCGCCGCCGAGGGCAACGTCCACGATGAGCGTCTGTGGATGCCCATCGCCGCCGCCAGTGGAGCGTCGGGCAGCACCACCTGCCTGGTCGGGACTCCGCAGCAAGTCGCTGATTCCTTGCTGGCGTACTATGATCTAGGCTGCACCGCGTTCATCATTCGCGGGTTCGACCCTCTGGCGGATGCCGCCGAGTACGGCCGTGAACTGATTCCTCTGGTGCGAGAGGGCGTGGCAAAACGCCGGCGTCAGCCGGTGTGATGGAAACCCCTCCTGCGTTTGCGCTGCTGGACCTGGTCGAAATCCTTTGGCTGCCGCTGGTGATCGGTCTGGTTACGGCGGCCGTCACGTGGTCGATTTGGTACTATACGAATGTGCCGTGCCCAGCCGAATCGGCCGCGTTGCACTACTGCAATCCGGCACGGTTGGCCCGTTACATCTATGTAGAAATCTGGGCACGGTGTAGAAATCTGGGCACGGTGTTTGACCCTGGGCACGCTGGCTGGCGGGCTCATCGGAGGAGGTGTGAACTACGCGATGTTTAGCAGAGAGCGAGCGGCACGCATCGCCGCCGAGACCATCGCCGCGGAAGAGCGCAAGCTGCGCGAAGAGGAACGCAGGATGCGCGAAGAGGAACGCAGGCTACATGAAGAAGACCGACAACGTATCGACCAATTGGTAATACAATTCGGCGAAACCCAGCAGGCGATGTTATCCGCGATCACGGCATTAACTGCCGAAGTGTCAGAACTCCGCCGTCAGCGCAACGGCGAAAACAACCACTAACCAGTCGAGGTTCTCAGATGGTCGATTACGCATCCCTATTCTCTGACAGGCTTCCCCGTTCAGTGGCCTCGCCCGAAGGGAGCAACGCCCAGGTAAAGCACATATTCTCCATCACCAACGCGGTGCCGGAAGTGATCAATGCCCAGAGTTATCTGGACGCGATTCGCGCCGGCCTCGAATCCGGCGGGCCCAACTCCCTGGCGGCCTATCCGCCTCCCACCGGACACAACGGTCTGCGCGAATTGATCGCTGAACGGTTAGCCGCCAATAGAGGTTTCGACGCGTCCCCGGACGACGTGTTCATCTCGGACGGCGCCGGCGGGGCGATTACCATCCTCCTGGACTCGTTCATCAACCCTGGAGACCCTGTCCTGGTAGAGGAGTTCACCTATATGGGCAGCCTGCGGATGATGCTCGAGCGTGGAGCCGAACC
>JAJDXU010000437.1 GCA_022823105.1 Dehalococcoidia bacterium | reverse complement strand
CCGCAGCGTGTCCAAGGAAAACGACGGGTACGACGGCACTCGGTTATCCCGGGCACCCAATAGGGATAGCAATCCAAGCGTGGAGTTCAGGTACAAGCACATGGTTTTTGCGATGCCCGGCATTCGGGGACGGCAGGGCGTCCAAATGGAGCCGACAGCACGTTCGGGCAGCATAACCGCGGCAACACGGGCCACGTTGAGCCGGATGCGATGAGGCAACAGTAATTGGCTGCGCTGTTCCCAGTAGCTATCGGCGAGGTGGCGCTTGGCTTCCTTCGGCTCGATGTAAACGTCGGTTGCTCCCATCATGGACTGGGTGACGTCCGTCTTGTGATACCACAGGGCGCGCCTGCCCGATGGGGTGGGCATGTTCGACGTGGTATACGAATCGCGTATTCGTCTTCCTTCAGGGCCTATGTCAGCCATCTGGCTCAGCGGTACCGTCGGCACCTCCCCGGCGCTCACCTCGCTCAACGACCGGTAGGCTTCCACCAGGAACGGCGACAGGAAATTCACGGCGAACCAGTCGCCCCTGGCAATGCGCTCGGAGTCAACGTGCTGAATCGTGAAGTCGTGAGAGGCGGGACTCTGTGGGTCGCTGGACCGCTCAATCCTGTTGGCCGTATCCAGGGCTTCCAGCGGCGTCGCAGGGTTCCGGGCCAGGTTGACCACCCGAGTCGGCGGCTTTGCTCCTTCACCGCGCCACCGACGGCACACCAGCAGAATCTCCCCAATGCTGGTGTTCTCCGAAAAGAAGATGCGGTTCGGATCGTGGGAACTGACGATGGTGTCGATGTGAAACCTTTGGGCCAGGTACTGGCGGGTATTGGACGCCGCCGGGTTGGTAGCCATGACGGTTGGCAACACAACGGCCAGAGTGCCGTCGTCGTTGCGCAGCAGTTTGTCCCCGAGCACCAGGAAGGAATTGGCCGACCCCGAGAGCCGGGCCGCTTCCCGGTAGGGCTGCCCCGACATGACTTCCTTTTCCCGCTCCTTGATGAGCAACTCGTCCTTGCGGCTGAACTGGTCGTGTCTCAAACTGTCCCTGGTGAAGGGCGGGTTCATGATCACAAGGTCCATGGGCGGCGGCGGTTCGGTAGTCCCCTGCTCGGTCTCAACCTGAGTGGCTACGGAGGGCCATGCGGCCAACCGGGCCTGACCTGAAAGGAAGTCCAAAGAGCCCAGGTAGGGTTCGCCGTCGAACACGCCGAGCAGTGCCCTATGAATGTTCATGCGGCTGAACTGGGTCTTTGGCGATAGCATCCCCAGCGTGCTGGCCGCCATGTGAGTGGCTGTCAGGTTTACGTCGTAGCCCCACAGCACGTCCTCCACCAGCATCAGGCCCAGTATTTCATCGTCTTTGGAGTCGGAGCGTCCCGCAGTGTTGCGCAGGTCCCGGATGCGCTCGGCGGCAGCCATCAACAGGGTGCCCGTGCCGCAGGCCGGATCGCAGATGCGCAAACCGGCGACGGAATTGGCCTCGGACCAGTCGGCGTCCTGTTCCCGCAAGGCCAGTGTAGCCAGTAGCACCGCAGCGGCGGTGGAGGTGTAGAAGGAGCCATCATAGCGCGCCGTGTCCAATACCCGGTGGAAGATACGTCCCAGCAGGTCGTGGCGGAGACCGGCCACCTGCTCAGAGACCCGCGCCACTATCTCGGCCAACCCGCGCACCGCCTGGCCTGTGTCCGGGTCCGCCGACAAAGCGGCCAGCGCCGCCCGGCCAGTCTCGAACACCGGGCGGTAGTCTACGGCGAGAATCCCGCGCCACGCTTCCCGGTAGGCGTGGATGGGCGCATCCTGTTCGGCGCAAGCGGTTGCGCTGGCCGGCGGCCATGCTCCGTCGTACCCGCCGGGGCGCTGGGTCGGCAGGTGGTCCTGTACCCGGTGGTGAAACAGCATGGCCGTGGCCACCACCAGCATTCCCCTCTTGGCGGCCACGAAATAGCCGTCGCCCTGGTCCCCGCTGCCTTGTCTGGTCGCGGGCAGGTCCAAAGCCTGGGCCAACGTCCGGCGAATGGGGGTTCGCAGCCCTTGCACTACTGTGTCCAACCCGTCTGAGAGCATCTGAGCGGCCACGTCCGCCCCGCTCAGGGAGCGCGGCGCCTGCTGCACCGCCTGTGCCAACTGATACACGCTGCCCGTGGACCATTCCCCAGCGGACTCTCCAGCCCTGGTTCGTACTGTCCACGTCAACGTCGATTCCGCCAGGTTTTCCTCCGACACTCCGTCGGGATAGCAAACGGCGAACACCACACTGGCCAGCCTCTGCCTAAGCCGTGCGTCGGCGTCTTTGATTGCCTGCGCTTTCCGGTGGTATCCGGTCTCCGCCTCCAACACCACCCGCAATCCCTCAACTTCGGCAACCACGTCCATGCGTCGCTTTCCCGCCCGCTGCTCGAAGTCCGCGGGCAAACCCAGACTGGTCAGCAGATGGGCCAACGCCCGGTTCTGGAAGTCTTCCTGCTTATTCACCGCTTCTCGCCTTCAAACGGGTTCAGCAACTCCACCCTAAGCTGCCTGAAGTCTCTCACGTTGCGCGTCACCACCGTCAACCGATGCACGATGGCTGTCGCTGCAATCATGGCGTCCTCGGTGATGGTGTCTGACCGCCGGTGCATCAATCGCGCCCATTCCCGAAAGGCAGCGGCATCCATCGGCAACACACCATAAGACGCAATGACCATTTCCAGCCAGACTTCGAGCTCGCTTGCCTTGGCGCTGTCCTGCTCGCGGGTGATTTCGATACCCGCCTGAATCTCGCCTATCGTAACAGCCGATATGAAGAGTCGCTCCGCAGAGACATCCTCGATCCACTGCAGGACGGCGCCGTGAGGTCGAGGACGGCGCAGTTCCGAAACGACGTTGGTGTCCAGCAAATACACGGCGCTACTCAACTACCGGCGGCGTCCGGTGACGTTGTTGGCGGCGCGGTGGAGTGAGTTCCTCGGTCCGAGCTTCAGGAGCAAGCAGCAGTTCCTTCAGATTGGGCTTCGCCATCCCTTCCAGCCTGCGCCATTGGTCAATGGGCAAGAGCACCGCCGTTTCCACCCCGCGCTTGGTCACTATCTGCGGGCCGTCTGCCAAGACGGTATCCAGCAATTCACTGAACCTCGCCTTGGCGTCTTGAACCGCCCATCGGTTGCTCATAATTCTCTCCCACTAATCACTTGCTGACTAGCAACCAGACTAGATAATTTCCGGGCCAGCGTCAAGGCGCGCCCCACCACCCTTCGGTGAGGGCTGGATCCCTACAGAGCGGCGGTCCGGAGACTGGTGGGCGCGGTGCTAGCCGAGCAGCACGACGAATGGACCAAAGGCCACCGTTACCTCACCTTCACCCAGAACGTCGGTGCCGAGGCTCTGCCAACCGCCCACGGATTGGAGGCTGCTACCGGAATACCTTCGACCGGGATGACGCCTATTACATCATTTGACGGGTCAGAACCCATAGCAGTTGTGGCGCGTGGCGGACTATGGTTTTTGCAGGTTCAAGTAGTTTAGTGGCGTAGCTGCCTCGCTGTATAATATCAGCTGCTTCCTTTCCGCCAGTTTTCACGGCCAGGACTTGTACCTCAGGATCGGGAAAATTCGGAAATACGTTCCAACGGTCTGGAAACGATAAAGCCGAGTCAAGGAATTGAGAATGACGATGACGATGCAGCAAACGCAGGAGATTATCCTTGCCATGCTCAGCACTGCCAACGGGCTGGAAACTAATTCTTACCTGCCGCATCCATGTACGCCTGACGAGTATCTTGCGCCGGGTAACTACGCTAAGGCGGAAAGCGTGGTGCGTGATGCTGGCGGGGTCAAATTAAACTGGGTTGCCTATTCTTCCTACGGGGAAGATCATCAAATGAACTGCCAAGAGTTGAAATCACGATTGGAGCAAATGTTCACAAGCAATGAACTGTGTCAAAACGTCCATGCGACCATCTACCACAATGAAGAAGGAATGGCTCACCGCGTCGAATTCCGTTTCTATACTTTCGGCGTCGAACTTTCTGATAACCCTGACAGCGTCGATTTTTGTCCATCTTGCGGCTGGAACACGGAGGACGTGAAATGCAACGCAGGCCCGGACGACCATCCTAGTGAGGATTGCCACTACCTTTGTTCGCAATGTGGTAGGAACACTGGAAGTACCATCCCTTGTCTTCGCAAGATAATCGTCAACACGGAAATCAAGTCGAGGATGTTTTTGAATCGATCACCGGACGTCGTATCGGCGGTCAACCCAGAGGTGAGCAACGCAGTCGGAGAGATTTTGATCGGCTATGCGCTCGCCGAAAACAGCCTAAGGGCGATGATGGAAAATCTACCCGGTCACAATCCGCACAGCAACCTTTCAGCAGACATCGAACGCCTACAAAGGCACCAAGGGGCAATAGTAGCGTCCGCGCTGGAAAAATCAGATGACGGCGGGCAAGCGATGGAAGAGTGCATTGAATCAATCATCAGTACTTACGACAGAGTAAGGAATAAACGCAATACGCTGGCCCATGGCCAACTGGTGCAGGTGGGCTTGATGACCCTCACTATCGGACGCGACAACGCCAACCAGAGAAAAGACCAAGGTTCGCGTCTCCAAATCGAACACGACGGCGAAACC
>JAJDXU010000208.1 GCA_022823105.1 Dehalococcoidia bacterium | reverse complement strand
AAGTCGATGACCGCGCTGGCCGTTCTGCAGCTGGTCGAAGCGGGCCGGCTGGACCTGGACGCGCCGTTCAGTTCGCATCTGCCCTGGTTTGCCATGCCATCGCGGTTCGGGACGATCACCCTGCGGCACATGCTCAGCCACACGGGGGGGTTGCCATCCGGGTCAGACTTTACGCCCGCGGCCCGGTACGAGGGTTTCGCGCTGCGGGAAACCGAGGCCGCCTGGGAACCGGGCACTCGTTTCCATTACTCCAATACGGGGTACAAACTGCTGGGCTGGATGCTGGAGGACATTACGGGGCAGGACTTCGCCGCCGTCATGCGGGAGCGGGTGCTGGAACCGCTGGGCATGACCGCGTCCCACGGCACGATCACTCATTCCACGCACCGGCAAATGGCCACCGGTTATGTGCCGCTCCACGATGATCGTCCCTACCGGCGCAATGACACGCTGATCCCTGCCACGTGGATCGAGTACGCGGTGGGCGACGGCAGCCCGGTTTCGACGGCGGCCGACATGGGACGTTTCGCTCGGCTGTGGCTGAACGGCGGACGTGGCGAACAGCGTGCGCTGTTGTCGCCCGCCATGTACGAACTGATGACGACGCCGGCGATCTCGATGGCGCAGGGCGCGAATTACCCGCCTGAGTACAACTATTGCATGGGGATCATGTCCCACCACGTTGACGGTCATCATTTCATCGGGCACGGGGGCAGCACCGTGGGGTTCCGCTCCATCCTGTTGACCGACCAGACCGATGGCCTGGGCGTGGTGATCATGTGCAACGGTTCGGGCGGAAACACCTATCCGGTGGCGCGCTACGCCCTGCAATTTGCCGCTGCCGTTGAGGGCGGACTGACGCCGCCCAACCCGCCGGCGCTGCCCGACCCGACGCGTGTGGACAATGCCGAGTCGTACGCCGGGCGCTATGTTGAAGAAGGGAACGGGACCTCGTTGTTCGTGGCTGCCGATGGGGACCGGCTGATCGCGCAAAGGGCGGGCGCACCGGATATCCCGCTAGAGCACGTGGCCGGGAACGCGTTCTGCGCGCCGCACGACGATTTCGACCCGTTCCCGCTCCGGTTCCGCAGGCCACAGGACGGCGGTGACGACGGCCAAGTTGTCGAGGTGCGCCACGGCCCTGACGTGTACGTGCGGGAGGGGAGCGAACCCCTGGAGGCTGCGTCGGAGCATCCGGCGGAGTGGTCGGCATTCCCGGGCCACTACCGGAGCCACTCGCCTTACTTTCCCAGCTTCCGGATCATCCTGCGGCGGGGCCGGCTGTATTTGGCCTGGCCGCACGGCGGCGAGGAACCGATGACGCCGCATCCGGCCGATTCAGGTCCGTCGCCGCGCTTTTTGATCGGGCCGCCCGGGGAACCGACGACCGAATGGGTCCGGTTCGACCCGGTGGCGGGCAACCGCGCGCTCAGGGCGCAATGGGCCGGGGGCGGCAGCTTCTACCGGGTGTGACCACCGCTAGCGTATCACCAGCACCGGGAGATTGGAGTGGCGGATCACCCGGTCGGTCACGCTGCCCAGCACCATGCGTCCGACGCCGCTGCGACCGTGGGTGGTCATCACCACCAGGGAGGTCTGGGCGCTGGCGCGATCGATGATTGCCTGGGCGATGTTGTCGTTGGTCAGGTGTTCGGCCGCCACCCCGTGGGCATGGTCGATGCTCATGCGGTTGCGGACGTCGTCCAGGTAGGCTGAGGTTTCTTCGGCGTCCTCGACGGCCAGTTGGTCGGGTTCGGCCAGATCCAAATCGGGCACCGCGCCCATCTCCGGAGTGACCATGCTGATCTGGCGGCGGTAGTGGTCCTCGGTCGGGGTAATCCGCAACACGGTGATGCCGGCGGACAGAGCGCCGGCCATGCTCATGGCGTGGGGGATTGCCAGCTCGGACAGGGCGGAGCCGTCCAATGGCACCACCACGGACCGCACGGAGGTTTCGGGAGAGGCCGGACCCAGGACGTTGGCGCGCACGATCAGCATCGGGTTGGCGATGGTGTGGAGCACCTTGTCGGTAACGCTGCCCATGACCCAACGGGAGATTCCGCCCCGGCCGTGGGTGGACATGACCACCAGGGCGGTGGGCTCGGCGCTGGCGATGGCCACGATGACATCGGCGGCGGGACCGCGCTGGGCGAGCACGCTGACGTTGTAACCCTCGCTGTCCAGGCGTCGCCTCTGGCTCTCCATGGAGACCAGCGCCCGGGCGCGGGATCCCTCTTCCAGGGTGCTGACGACGCCTGACCGGTTCCGAGCGCCCAGCAGGCTGGCCGGCAGGATGTCGTAACCCTGGACCAGCTCGATGGGGACTCCCAGCGATTTGGCGACCAGTTCGGCGTAGGGCAACGATTGTTCAGAAAGGTCCGAGCCGTCCAGCGGCACGATCACTTTTGAATACATGGTTATCGCATTCTCCAGGAACTATGGTCGGTCGGGCGCCTGGCGTGGGCGCCTGGGCCCGCCGAAACGATGTCAACGATCAGGGTTGGTACAGGATTCGCCCGCAGGCGCTGCAGAGTACCTGCCTGGTTTTATTCCTCAACTGCCGCATGACGTTGGTGGTCAGCGTCATGCGGCATGATACGCACACCCTGCCGTTATCGACCAGGGCGATGGCGGTGCCGCCCTTGTTTCTGCGCAGGCGTTCGTAACGCTGCAGGTCGTCGGAAGGCAGGCTGGCGGCCAGCGATTGTCGCTGGGATTCCACTTCCTCACGCTCGGAGGCCAGTTCGGTGAGACGGGTGTTGAGCTGGGTTTCGGCGTCCTGCCACTGGGTTTCGGCGTCCTGCATTTCGGTGCGTGCGGACACGGCGGCCTCTTCGTGGTTGCGCTGTTCCTCTTCCTGTTCCAGGATCATCTCATCCATCTGGCCGATCTGGTACCTGGTGGAATCGACCTCGCGCTGGATGGCGGACAGGTCGCGGCGGGAAGTGTTGGAGTTGTAGAGACGCGCCTCCAGTCCCGTGAGCCGCTCGCGCAGGCGTTCCGCTTCGTCGCGGCGGCTCTGCACGTTGTCGGCGATGGCCAAGGCGCGGGCCGAGTGCCGTTCGGCTTCGTCGGTGAGGTCGGGCCGATTCACGCCGGCAGCCAGACGCTGCGCCACCCGGTGTCTTTCGGTCTCGATGCCGTCAATCCGGTGGTCGATTATCTGCAGGTCGTACAGCTCTCGAGGCGTAGTCATGGTGGGCTATTCGCTCCGGTGTGTTTGGTGCGGCGGGTATGGCGCCGACAATCTAGTCTATCAGGGTTGCCGCCGATTTTATAGGAGCGGAGTCCCGGCAGGGCCTTTCCAAAGTAGTGTGAGTGAAGTCTGTACGGTCGTCCTGAGCCAGTCGAAGGACG
>JAJDXU010000190.1 GCA_022823105.1 Dehalococcoidia bacterium | reverse complement strand
AAGGTAAAACGCTCGACCAACGAATACGCGTCGCTCTTCGGGGTTCCGAACTCGTCCACGTACGGCCAGCTTATGTTCGTCGTTTCGACCACCAGGGTCTGCCCATCCCAGCGTCCGACCGAGTGCCCCATGAGCGAATCGACCGGGTCGCCGTCCGCCGTCCCGGATTCCATGTGAATCGTTCGCAGCCCGTCCCACTGCTCGATGCGCAACAGGACCTGCCCGTCTCCCTCCTGGAACGCGATGGGAAACGGCGTATCCATGGCCACCGGCATACCCGGCGCGATGCAGCGCAGCGCGGGGTCATCGGTTACCGGATCCCACGCTTCCACGGCAGCCAGCGCCGCTTCGGTCAGCGTACGCTCGGGGTCGCGGTCTTCAGGACCTCGCGCCCGAGTCCAGACGCGGTAAATGCCATCAGGCTCATCGCCGCTGATGCTGGCGGCAGTTGCGGACCCACCGCCACCTGTGCCGGTAGCTCTGTCCCTCAATCCCAGACGCCCCGCAAAACCCGGATCGAGCAGAACCTCTTCCCCGCCGGGCAAGATCATGTTGGTTGCGAGCACCTCGTTTCTTCCCAGCCGCGAAAACGCGCCGACGAATCCCACTCGCTCACCAACGCTGACCGACCCGGCGAGCCCGAGGCGCTGCAGGCGATTCACCGGCGCCGTCTCGATGTTCCAGACTTCCCCGTCGTCCGTCCGAATCCTGAAACCCGCGTGCGGGTTGATCCAGAAGGTCTCGATGACCTCGCCCGTTATTTCGCCGATGTTGTCCGTGTCGTAGAAGGCGCTGAACGCATGGTGCGCCGAGGCAGCACCCGTGAAGAAGAAGGTCACCGCAAGAATGCTTGGACGAATCATGGTTTGGTCTCCTTGCTCAAGTGGCGTCTTGCCCGGGCTCCCGCCGCTAGCGCGGATGATCCACGCTGCAGGGCGTCGGATCCCAGCCCGTGCCGTCCGGGAGTTTCCTGAACTGATTGCTGGTGACGTGAGGCCGGGCCAGGTACTCCGGGTCGCTGATGATCGCATTGACCACCAGCCAGGTATCCCCGTTGGGCTCCGTGAAGGTATCGAAATTCTCTTCAATCCGAGTGCTTGCACTGTACGGCACACCGTTCTTCAGCAGGTAGCCGGGACGAAGCCGTGTCGTTGACGCGGCCAGGTAGCGCGCCGCATCGGGATCGTTCTGATCCGCGTAGCGGTCGCCCTCCGGTGCGCCCTCGCGCCCGACCCAGGCCGCGACGGACCGTCCCTGCCAGGAGGGCTCGACCTGTTCGGCAGGGATTTCCGGAGCAAACCGCAGGAGCCGGGTCTGCATTCCGGAGTCCGTATCGATCTGCAGCGTATTGTCGTTCGCCCAGTGGATGTGCAGGCGCCCCGGAATGCGCATGATATTGCCTGCCCCATAGGCCCGGCACTCTTCGCCGCCGGCCTTGTCGGCTGCCGGATCCCAGCCATGGAACAGACGCTCGCCCTCCGCGCTCATGGGAATCTTTGCGGAGTCGCCGCGCGGCGGCATCCGCATTCGATGGTGCCAGTGCTGGGTGACCACGGAGACCCAATAGCCCGTCAGGTCCTGGTCCGGGGGCGTCGATTCCCTGGCGGTCAGTCGAATCCCCTCCTGTGCGAGGGCCGTTGCCCCGCCCAGGATCAATACCCCGCCCAGCCCGAGGACCCCTGCCAGGACGAGGGCGAAACGATGCGAGTTCTGCCTGTCAGTCGATATCACCGATCCACTCCCAACCATCGCTGGGCCGCCTCAGTTGCCGCAGCAGCATGCGGGCCGATCCCGGATTTCGGGCCGGGCTGCCGGTGGCGATGACAACGTCCAGGGGACGAAGCGTGGTCTGGGTCAGGTTCGTGCCCGCCAGCCGATTCGCGGACGTCCATTCCAGTGACCAGGTGCGCGTGTTCCCATCCTCGTCCGTGACATCGATCCTGAGAAATGAGTGGGGGTTTCGCCAGACGAGTTCCCTGACGGTTCCCTGGATTTCAATGCGGTCGTCCGCCTGATACGTTGCCGCAAACGAGTGATGCGCGACGGCGCGACCGGCAACGGCCAGCAAGAGCGCGCACCCGACAACGAGCGCAAGCCTCAAGGTACAGCATTTTTTCATCGAAAACTCCCCGGAGCGACTATCGGGTCAGGCTCCTGTAAACGGCTTCGACAAACATCCCGGTTGTCCATGGACCGGTATCGCGCCCGTATCGCGCATCGTACCCGCGCGTGGGCCCGGCTTCGATAACCTCGTCAAGCGTCATGCCCTTGTCGACCAGGTTCTGAACCCGGTCGCGGATGACGGTCATCATGTCCCGCTGCTGTGCGATTTCCGCAAAGTCCGCGATGCGGCCGCGGCCCGGGATCACCAGCGTCCCGCCTTCCGAACGGCCGCTGGGAACGGCCAGGTCGATCAGTCCGTTCAGGCCATCGACGACCGCCTGGATGCTCCCCCCGGTGTCCACGTCGATGACCGGGAACGTTTCCAGGTTCAGCAAGGCGCCCGCCGCCACCACGTCGGA
>JAJDXU010000013.1 GCA_022823105.1 Dehalococcoidia bacterium | reverse complement strand
CCGCAGGCCTTCTTGGCGTTGGGATTCTCAAAGACGAACCCCTTGCCGTTCAGTCCGTCCGAGAAATCGAGCTGCGTCCCCACCAGGTAGATGTAGGACTTCTTGTCCACCATCACCTTCACGCCATATTGCTCGACGATCTTGTCGGACTCGCGCTCCTGGTCGGTGATGTTGAGGTCGTAGGTGAGGCCGGGGCAACCACCGCCCTTGACCGCAACCCGAAGTCCGATGTTATCGGTGATCCCCTCTTTCTCGGCAAAGTACTTGATTTTCTCGGCGGCCTTCTCCGAAATCTCCACGGTGAGTTCGACGCCGTTCTGGGTGATGGGCATGGCTTTACGACCTCCTCATGAGGTATCAACAGATACTCAGATTGTACTCAAACCGGGGAACCTGCGTCAAATGACTCAGTTTTGAGCAACTTGCAAAACGGCCGAGCGGCAAACTGGCCTAGTAAACCAGTCTGAGCTGGCGGCGGACTTGCAAAAGTCTCATGGGGCGGTAAACCGGTTGCTCTATGAATAGCACGGATGCGCGAAAGTTCGGGAAAACGCAATTGACGGCGACTTGCCATAACGCACCAGCCGGGGTTAAAATGCTGCGAGGCGGTGTCGTTACCACCGCCTCGAATTGCGCCGAGGTAGCTCAGTAGGTAGAGCAGGGGGTTGGAAGTCCTCGTGTCGCCGGTTCGAATCCGGCCCTCGGCACCATGATGGTATTGACAAATTTGCTAAATGTCAAGGATTTTGGGCCGCAATTTCAGTTGCGTCAACGCATAAATGACGGATTTTATAAGGAGTACCAACCATGCCTGAAACAACCACCCGCCCCAGCGGACTGGTGCTTACCAAGACCGATGATCAAACAATTGCCTGGCAATATCCTCCCAGCGGTCCGAACGCCAAAGGCACTATCCGGCGGAGTCCAAACGCAAGCGACTCGTGGAGCGTCTCAAATGCGGGAAACATACGACCGGGACGGTCGATAGTCTCGGCTCCTCATGTGAAATTGGAACGTGCTATCTCAATCCTCGAAAGAGAGATCGAAGCCAAGAAGCGGGAGAAGCAAGAGGAAGCCGCCGAGCTGCAACGCAAGAAAGACGAAGAGGAAGCTAAAGCGCGCCAGTTTGCTGAGGAAGAGCAGCGCCTGAAGGAATACATGGACGACCTGTTCAAGTAATCCCGATTTCCGGGGTCAACTTACCACCGCCACTGGTCACAAGTTTGGCCGGTTTTGTGGCATGAAATAGTCCCAAAACCGGCCATTTTGCTGCGTTCCCAGCGATAACCGTTGCCCTGCACCTGAGCGAGGTCTTACAATCGTGCCAACATAAAAGAACGCCGCCATCGAGGGCCTAATCTCGGTAGCGGCAGACCGCTTCACCAGTCGAACGGAGCTACGGTCATGCTCAATATAAATCCGCCGCCGGAGGACGGTCAATCCGAACCAACTAGCGTTGGAGTGGACCCCTTTGCGACCACACGGTAGTCGGCTACCTGCGACAGTTCCCTGATTCCGGATTACGAACACCGCAAGGAGCGCAATTCACACTACCGCGACATCATTTCCACCTGCTGGTACTTGCCGTCGGGCCCGATCACAGTCAGGAAAACCGCGTCCGACCCCTGGTTGTCGGTGTCGCTGAATCTGAGACGAAAACCGTCAATGTCTATCGCCTCCGTGCTGTGCAGCGCCTCGGTGAAGCATCGACGGCTCAGTTCCCGGCCACAGGCCTCCAGACCGTAGATTGCCAGTCGACCGGCCAGGTAACCCTCCAGCGAAACAAACCCCGGTTCTGCTTGCGGGTTGATAGCTGACAGGGCGGCCTGATACCTGGCCACCACCGGGACACTGATGTCCTCGGGGAAAGGCACCACCTGCGTAACGTAAACGCCCTGCCCGTCGGCCCCCAGCGCTTTCGCCAGGGAAACGCCGCCCGCGAACGAGACCGTCGCAAATATCGGGCGTATGTCGTGATGCACCAGCTTTATCGTTGTGGCTACCGCGTCCTCGGTGCCAATCACCACGACCGCTTCAGGGTTGGCCTCGACCAGGCCGGACGCGGCCTGCTTGAAGGCTCCGGAGTTGCGTTGGTAAGTCCATGACCCGATCGGTTCCAGCCCCCGGCGCGCCAGCGCCCTCCGCACACCCTCCAGTCCGTTGGTGCCGAAAGAATCGTCCTGGTAGAGCACCCCCACTCGGGTGATCCCCAGGTCCTCGGTCAGGCCAGCGACCAACGCCTCAGTTTCCTGGTAGTACGACGCGCGCAGGTTGATCACGTTGTCCAACGCCGGATCGCGCAGGAATTCCGCTCCCGTAAACGGAGCCACGAAGGGCACGCCGGCATCGTGAGCAAGCGGCGACGCAACGCGGGAAGTGGGTGTGCCCACCGCTCCGATCAGCGCGAAAACCCCCACCTTTTCGATGAGCCACTTGGTGGTATGAAACGCGTAGTCCGTTTCGTAAGAGTCGTCCAGGGTTTTGAGTCGCAGCTCGCGGCCGTGCACGCCTCCGGCGCCGTTGACCTCGTTGAACGCTGCCTCGATGCCCAGGCGCATCCCTCTGCCCAATCCCCTCGATGGGCCGCTGAAGACCGCCGCCTGACCGAACAGGATTTCATCGTCGGAAATGCCGGGGTCGTTCTCGCTGCTATCGACCGTAGTGGACGTGTTCGATGTACCGGCACGCCCGTCCCCGTTGGTCGACGCCGTGGCATCCTGCGCGCCAGCGCATCCCGTCCCCGCGACGCCCAGTATTAGCACTGCGCCAACTGCCAGATGCTGGGCAAAATGCAATGCCAGGGCCTTGACCGACGTCATCGCTGTCCACCTGCAACCGTCTCCGTCCGGCCCTATTGTAACCGACGCGATTCCTGCGGGCGCAAGAAATGGCGTGTCGGAAAAGGACAGGCGCTCGTGAGCGGCAGGAATGCGTCTCAGAACAGCGGCCGCTGCGGGTTATCCCGATCTCCCGGCGCAATGTCGGCGATGGCGTCGAACCAGTCCTCGGTGGCGTAGTAGGTCCGGTGGTTGAAGTTCCGCAGGAAGGGATGGTCCAGCCCGCCGTCCTCCGGGTCGGCGTACATCAACACCGGCCTTGCCGGCTCGGCCGTGTGCGACGCGTACATCAACTCCGAGTACATCCCCGTGGACAGCCGGCCGTCCATGGTGATCCGGTACGCGGCCACGCACTGGGCCTGCTCCACCATCGTCAGGTCGCGGTGGCGCACCTGGTTCTCCATGTCGTCCCACACCTCCAGCGCCTCCCGAGGGTCCAGCGTCATGGGAAACGCCGACGGCAGGCCGTCCTTGAGCGTGCCGGCGTTGCTCAGCGGCCAGCGCGCCTCGTCGGCTGTGATGGTGATCTGCTCCACGCCGTCCTCGCACGCGGCCCGCGCCTTGTCGAACACCTGCGGCGTTCCCTCGTCCAGCGTCAGCGGGTCGAACACGATGAAACGTCGGTGCAGTTCCCCACGGATGCCGTCGACGCTGGCCCGCCGGTCGGCATCGTACCGGATCGCCGTGATTGGGAAGCTGGAGTACACCACCGGGAATCGCCGGCGGTGGAATATCAGCCGGTACAACATCTCCGCCGGATGCTTCAGCCCCACCACGTAGTGCGGAATGTCCCGCTGTTCATACAGGTTGCGCGCTAGCAGGTCCGCCATGGCGATTTCAGCCGACCGCCAGGCCAGGATCTCCCGCAGCCTCAGCTGGAAATTGGTGTGCTGCTCCGCGTCCCGACGGGCCAGCGCCGCCCGTATGTCCAGCATGTCGTCCACCAGCGTGATGATGCAGTCGGGACGCCACCGCCGGATGGTGGGTATGTCGATCAGCGAGAACTGTCGGCCGCTGGTGTAGTACGTGAGGTGCGTCGCCAGCAGGCTGTGCCGCGGGTCCAGGTCTTCCATCTGCTCCGCGATGGCCAGGCCGGCCCGTTGCCATGCGCCCAACTGGTAGGTCGGACGGAATGACGACAGGGTGCTGGCCAGGTCGTCGCCCTGCTGCGCGAACACGTCCTCGACGCTGGCCGCGAACAGCTCGCGCGGGTCGGGCGCCGCCTGTGGGTCCTGATACCTGCCGGCGTCGGCGGGTCCGCCGATGTCGCCGTTGGCGCGCAGCCGGTCCAGCAGATTGGCGACAACCACGTCCTTGTTGACGCCGGAAATGCCGGCCAGTAGAGCGCGCATGAAACAACGATGCCCCGTGGCCCCGGATATGTCAAGGCGAACGGCGGTACGGCCAGGGGCCTTCGATCATTTTCATACGCCGACGTAGATATCTGCATGAGCCGGCGCAGTCCGCTCATGGTGAGCCGGCGCAGTCCGCCCAAGATGAGCCGGCGCAGTCCGCTCATGGTGAGCCAGTCGAACCACGAGCGGACGGTGTTTTCAGAAACGTCCTGCGCTGCGCATTTCCTCGGCTTGGCGACAATCTAACGACCCTGCAATCCCGCGCGCATCCGGCATCGTGCCTTTGCTCGCCAAACCACGTGATCTTCGCCTGCGCTCGTCGGAGACCCGGCGATCAGAATTGGTACACAATTGGCAGGGACTGAACGAACCATCGCTCCCCAGTTCCCGCGAGGTCCATCTCATGCGTCGAGTCGGCCAGAATAGTCAAGGCGCCGCCTTCAGGACGGCAAGCATCGTTGCGGTAATGCTCTTCCTCTGCGCGCTGGCCGCCATGACGCCCCATGCGGAAACCGCCCATGCCGGAGCGCCCGGCTGCCCATCCAGTCGGCCGGCAGATCAGGGCGAGCAGTTCTTCACCGACTCCGACGGAACCGAGTGGTTCGTCATACGCAGCGCCGACAGCAACGGCTACGAAACGGTGCGCGCCTATCCCGCCGATGACGGCTATCGCTCGGGATACGTCCCCGGCTCGCCCGATGAGGTATGCAACCTGCTGGTCCGCCGCCCCGGAAGCGCGGCAGACCTGGATGAACCCCCACAGGTGATCTTTCGCGCCGAACGGGAGCCAAAACCCCGGGTGGTGGCGACCAAAACCATATTCCGGGAGTTCTACGACCGCCTGATGCCCAACGGGCCGCAGGGCGCCAACCCGGATCCCACCTGGGGCGACCTGTTCCCTGTATTCTCCGAGGATGAGCGATCGTGCATGACCGCCGCGCTGGGAGAGGAAGGATTCGCCGAAGCCGGCCGGAGCGAAGTCTTCCATGACGGGGAAGCCCGGCTCCAGGACATTTTCATATTCGCCTGCCTGTCCGACGACACCGCCGGCGCCCTGACCTTTGCCATCGCTTTCGCCGGGATAGTCCGGCAGGTGGAGGCGAGCGGCGAAGAGAACCCCTGCGTCCAGGCACTGCTGGAACCCGCCGTCGAAGCGTTGTCCACGCCGTCGCCGACTGAGGATCAGATGTTGGCGGTGTTCGCGTTCTTCTTCGGATTGGCATCCTGCGGGCTGGAATCGACGGGTCCCCCTTCAGGCACGCCCGGAGGGTAGGATGTCCGCTCGGCGTTGGCGCCATGCGTGGTACCGAATGAGGATGCGCCGGAGCGACCACCGCCGTTGACAACCCATCGTCCCCTGCCTACCATCGCCCTATCCACCCAAAGGGCAGGTCTGGCCATGAAGGCATCCTATTTCGGTTGCATGAGCTACGCTGACCGGGACAAGTTCCCCTCCGGCTGGCCGGTGCCTCCGGCGTTTCACGACCCCGAGGTCTCCCAGCGCTCCTACCGGGAGGGCATGGCCGAATGTGAGCTGGCCGAGTCGGTTGGCTTCGACTGGATCAGCCTCTCCGAGCACCACTACTCCGGCAACCGCACCACGCCCAATCCGGCGGTCATGGCCGCCGCCGTCGCCGAGCGCTGCAGGTCCGCCCGCATCGCGCTGCTCGGCCAGCTGTTGCCCCTGAACAATCCCATCCGCGCCGCCGAGGAAATCGGCATGCTCGATAATCTCACCGGCGGCCGCCTCATCGCCGCTTTCATGCGCGGCACGCCGGGCGAAGACCAGGTGTACGACCTCAACCCGGCCGAGGGACGCGAGCGGCTCATGGAAGCCATGGACCTGGTGCTCAAGGCCCTCACCGAGCCGCAACCCTTCTCCTGGGTGGGCCGCCACTACCAGTACCGCACCGTCTGCGTCTGGCCCCAACCCGTGCAGCGTCCCCTGCCCCCGCTCATCGTGGCGACTCGCAGCCGCGACACCGTCGAATACGCCGCCGCCAACCGCCTCGGTCTGGGCATCTCATACGACCACCCCGACGACATGGCTGCAACGGTGGGACAGTACCGGGACTGGTGCGCCGAAGCCGGCTGGCATCCCTCGCCTGACGACATCGTGTACCGCGGCGGCATCTGCCTGGGTGAGACGGACGCCGAGGCGTACCGACTCAGGGACCGCGTCGAGGCCGCCGGCGGGGGCAGCGGCACGTTCATCGGCCGCTCGCTCTCCCAGGCCGTGCAGGCCGCCCGATCTGTCGGATCAAGCGGTTCGCAGACCCCTGCCGCTCCGCCGCGTGCCCGCACCGACGGAACCATCCGCATGCTCAACTTCGTCGGCAGCCCCGACACCGTGGCCGGGCAACTGCGCGAGTACCACGACAAATGCGGCGTGGGCGTGGTTGACCTGGCCTTCCAGCAACCCGGCCTGAACCACAAGGACGTCACGGCCGAAATCGAACTCTTCGGCAAGGAAGTGCTGCCGCAGATACGGGAATTCTGACCGCCCACCAAACTCGCGCCCCAACGCCATTCGGCTCAGGGCCGTGGCGAACACTCAAGGCTGCGCTATAATGGCAGCATCACGTTACGGGGAACCCTGATGGCGCAGATCAACTCCTTCCAGGATTTGCTGGACCTGCTGGACAGCAAGCCGGAATATCTCGAGGAATTACGGACCAGGCTCCTTACTGAGGAGCTTGTTGCTCTGCCGGCCAAATTTGCCGAGTTGGTTGCTAAATTCGACGAGTTCGTCGCCGCCACAAACCGCAGATTCGAGGCTTTGGAATCGGATGTGGCAGTGCTGAAAGAAGACGTCAAAGTGCTGAAAGAAGACGTCAAAGAGCTGAAAGAAGACGTCAAGGTGCTCAAGGACGACGTGGGCGCTTTGAAAGGTAGTGACACTGAACGTCGTGTCCGCGACAACATCCTGAACATTGCCAAGGATGAATTGGGCCTGACCCGAGGCCGTGTTCTGCTCAGACGCTCCAGCGACATGGACGCTCAACTCCGCATTGCGGTGGACCGGGCGGAATCGCAGGGGGTCGTATCCGAGAATGATGTGGACAACCTACTGGTGGCCGACATCATTATTCGCGCCCGGCAATCTGCTATCCGGCAGTACGTTTATGCCGTCATCGAAATATCACTCACTATCAACAACCGGGACATCAACCGGGCGCGAGACCGGGCGAGGAGCGTGGCTGCGATTACCGGCGACGAAGCCATGGCCGTGGTGATAGGCGGATTCATCCAACCTCAGCAGCGGCAGTTGGCAGCAGAGAGCGACGTGACGGTGGTGATTCCCGCCATGTTCAAGGCTGAAATTTCAGAGGAAGACAATGACTGATTTCAACACCGGCTCGGTGCACGCCAACGGCATCGACTTTCACTACCTTGAGATGGGCGACGGCCCCCTGGCCATCTGCCTGCACGGCTTCCCCGACCACGCTTACTCCTTCCGACACCTGTTGCCCGACCTCGCCGCCGCCGGATTCCGCGCCGTCGCGCCCTTCATGCGCGGCTACGCTCCCACCTCCGCGCCGGCCGATGGCCGCTATCACTCCGCCCTCATGGCCCGCGACGCCGTGGAACTCATCGGAGCCCTGGGAGCCGACCGCGCCTACCTGATCGGCAACGACTGGGGAGCCGGCGCCGTCGTCGGAGCCACCGCCCTCGCGCCGGAGAAAGTCATCAAGCTCGTCACCATCGCCTCCGGCCGCGTTGACCGCGAGCTGAGCATGGAGTTCGAGTACCTGCGCGGCACGTGGCACGGCTTCTTCTTCCAGCGTCCCGAAGCCGATGAGATAGTTGCCCACAACGACTACGCCTTCGTGGAGGGATGGTGGCGCTGGGCCTCGCCCGAGTGGGACATTCCCGCCGAGGCGCTGGAGAGCATCCGCTCCACCTTCCGCAAGCCCGGCGTGGTGCAGGCCGCGCTCGGATACTACCGCGCCCGCTACGACGCCTCGCAGGTGGATGACCAGGTGCGGGCCGACCAGGCGATCATCAGCGCCGGCCCCGTCACCGTCCCAACCCTCGCCCTCCACGGCACCCGCGACCGCCCCCGCCGTCTGGAGTCCTTCCTGAGTTCGGGCATGTACCAATACTTCAAGGGCGGGCTGGAGAAAGTAATCATCCCCGGCACCGGCCACTTCATGCACCAGGAGCGCCCCGAAGAGGTCAACCCCAAAATCCTCAAGTTCCTCCAACGCTGAAGGCCGGCGCTTGGTAGGGGCGAATAATCATTCGCCCCTACCTTTTGGCATCAACATCCTGTCGATCCTGTGCATCCATGCCAAACAAAACGTGGGACACCATCGACGCCATCCAGCAGCAGGTTGTCGCCTGCCGCAAATGCCCCCGCCTGGTCGAGTGGCGCGAAGAAACGGCCCGCGTCAAGCGTCGCATGTACCGCGATGAGGACTACTGGGGCCGCCCCCTGGCCGCGTTCGGCGACCCCGACGCCCGCCTGCTGGTGGTCGGCCTGGCCCCCGCCGCTCACGGAGGCAACCGCACCGGCCGGATGTTCACGGGAGACCGCAGCGGCGACTGGCTATTCGGTGCCCTGCACCGCGCCGGCTTCGCCAACCAGCCCGAGTCCGTCCGGATCGGCGACGGCCTGGAACTCACCGGCGCATTGATCACCGCCGCCGCCCGCTGCGCGCCGCCGCAGAACAAGCTGCGACCCGACGAGCTGACCGCCTGCCGTCCCTACATCACCCGCGAGATCGAACTGCTGACGGATCTCCGCGCCGTGGTGGCCCTGGGACGCATCGCCTTTGACGCCTTCCTCCGAGCCTACGCCGCCGCCGGTGGCGCCCCGCCGGATCGCAAACCGCCCTTCGGCCACAACGTCGCCACCGAACTGCCCGACGGCGGCCCCATCCTGATCGCCTCCTACCACCCCAGCCAGCAGAACACCCAGACGGGCCGCCTGACGCTGGAGATGCTGGACGCGGTATTCGCCAGGGCGCGGGCGGCGTGCGAGGGGTGATGCTACAATTGGATTATTGTCCAGCATGACCGCCTTTCAGGAGATCAACATGGCCCACCCGGAAAATTGTCGTCCAGTAGAAGTGAAGGGGCAGGTCCGAGGGGTCCAAATGAACCCCCCCGGTGAAGGCGACGGCGGAACTTTTCAACTTCTTCTGGAAAATGGAGACACCATTACCAGCCCGTACCCGGCGGAGTGGCACGTTGAAGTTGGCGCAGCCTTTCAGGCCAACGACCTGCGCTGCGCCATTGTTTCAGGCATCGGTGAATATTCGCCTGACGGGGAGCTACAGCGCATAAGGGAGATCGAATCATTCGGGGTGGCTTGGGTTGACGATTGGGAGTCTGCCTTCCGTCGTCACGTGAAATTGCGCGGCAGCAACGCATGAGCGACTATTTTGGGGACGCCAGCTACTGGATCGCCTTGAGCGATGAAACCGACGAATACCATCACCAAGCCGCCGAATACTTCGCCCTGTTGGAACTGGAACACGCTTCAATTGTAACCACTCAACTGGTCCTGAACGAAGTTCTGAATCCGAGGAGCGGGACAACCAGGGCTCAGCGTCTGGCTGCAGTCAACCTCGTTGACCGGGTCATGCAGAATCCCCGAATTTCGATCGAGCCTCAGACCTCAGGCCAGTTCGATGAGGCGTTTCAATGGATGCGCAGTCGGCTCGATAAGGAATGGAGCATCACTGACTGCGCCAGTTTCCTCATAATGCAGAGGCATGGGATAACCGAAGCGTTGACCAGCGACCACCACTTCGAGCAGGCCGGCTACATCGCCCTGCTTAGGCGAACCCGATCCACATCGCCTCCTACCATCCCAGCCAGCAGAACACCCAAACCGGCCGCCTGACGGCGGATATGCTGGACGCGGTGTTCGCGCGCGCGCGCGCGGCGTGCGAGGGGTGAGGCACAGCGCTACGCAGTCTCCCACGGGTTGAGGATTTCAAGGTCCAACCCGTAGAAGTCCCGTACGTTTCGTGTTGCAATAGTCAAATCGTTGGCTTTGGCGGTGCCTGCGATTAGAGCGTCGCTGAGACGCAGCAACCGACCGTCGCGGCGTGCTTGCGCCCGATATATCGCGGCCCATTCCGCCCCATTCCGTTCCAGGGGCAGTATCCGGTCGCTAAATGATGAAACGATGTTCTCAACCATGGCACGCAGACGATTGCGTCGCTGTCCTTGCGGCAACAACTGGATGCCGTACGCCAGCTCATGCACCACGACCGAAGGAAGCCACAGAGAGGCAGTCTGCTCACGTAGAAAAGAGATGACACCCGGGTTTTGGGTGTCTATGGTCGGCTCAGATACGACGTTAGTGTCCAGTGCGTATTCTGTCATCCGTTGTCTTCATCAGTCCATGGATTTTCGTCTTCGGGGGGTTCGTCGTCCGGGATTACGAGATTTGTGCCCCGGGGCATATTCTCAACTAACCACTTCCCCAACGGCATCCGTTCCCCGTCTTGGCTTACCACCGGCTCATCCTGGTCTGGTATCGCCTCAACGGGCGACACCACAAACGTCTTGTCTGCCCCGATGTACTGCGGCCCCTCCGTCTCCGACAACCGCAGCACTTCAAGCAGATGCGCCTGAGCATCCTCCACCGACCATACCTGTTTTGGTTTACGGGCCGTCATGCGTTCCACCTCTGCAAAAACAGTGTACACCCAGGCCCCAGCCAGCAGAACACCCAAGCCGGCCGCCTGACGGCGGATATGCTGGACGCGGTGTTCGCCAGGTCGCGCGGCGGCGTGCGAGGGGTGACGCAAGCCGGTTACCATATCGGCGAATGTCTGGCATGATGTTTGTGCGCGCCATCCCGTAGCTCGCTGGCGCACCCGGTCGGCACGCGTCCGGCGGACGCCGGAAAATTTCCATAACTGGGACGAAACACGAAACATGGCAACATCCAGCGGAGAAGTCATCCGAGAGGAGGGCGTTAACACCCTGCTTGCTCAATTGCTCCGTGATCAGGGCATCAAGGCCCGCGCCGAACGTCGCAGCCGCGGCTCAACGCCTGACCTGCGCGTGGAGTTGAAGAGCGAGGACATCGTTCTGCTGGAATGCAAGTGGGCGGATTCCGTCAGCCAGTTGGAAACCCAACTCGACGACCGCCTGCAGCAGTACCCCGATGCGTTGGGCGTCATCGGCGTGCTCTATCCCGAGGGCCTCAAAGTCCTGGACGACACTCTCGAAGGACTCGAAAACGCCGGCGATCTCGAGTGGTGGGTCCATGGATCCAAGGGCCAACCCGTTGCGGATCGCCGCTCGCGGTTCGGCTCGCCCGCAGACATCGCCGACCAGTTGCGCGTGCTGCCGCTGGAACTCGAAGGCAGGGACCGGGTCCTTGCGGCCGCCGGCGTCATTGAATACGCGGTGGAACGGTCTGCGCAGAAACTCTCTACCCACGCCAGGACTGCTCGCCGCGTCAGGGACGCCATCGCCGAGACCGACCAGGAACAGGACCGCGCGAAAGCCCTGCGCATCGGTTGCCTGGTGCTGTTCAACGCTCTGGCTTTCCACCTCAGACTCGCCGAAATGCACGACGATGTGGCGGGTGTCACCGAGGCATGGCGGGAAGGAATCCCCGGTTTGTTTCAAGCCTGGCGTTACATCTGCGACAACATCGACTACGTCCCTGTGTTCGACCTGGCGGCAACCATCCTGGACATCCTGAGCGACGCCCCTACCGACTGGCACGCCCCGGTGATCGCTCCCCTGCTCGGCGCCGTTGACGATACTCGCCGGCTCGAAGGCCACGACCTCTCGGGCCGGTTGTTCCACACCCTGCTCACCGATGCCAAATTCACCGGCGCCTACTACACATCCGTCCCTGCGGCCACGCTCCTCACCCGTCTGGTGTTTCACAACTGGCCCGGCGGCGTTGACTGGAGCGACCACGAATTCCCATCCGTCCTCAACGTCGCAGACATCGCCTGCGGCACCGGAACCCTGTTGATGGCGGTCGCCGCTGAGGCCGAACGCCGCCATACCGAGGCCGGCGGCCAGAACGCTGCCGCTCTGCACAAGGCCATGGTGGAACAGGCGCTCCACGGCTACGACGTGCAACTCTCCGCAGTCCACTTCGCCGCCACCAGCCT
>JAJDXU010000473.1 GCA_022823105.1 Dehalococcoidia bacterium | reverse complement strand
ACCGACTCGCCCTTGCGGGTGAGGTCGAAGCTGAGGCGATGGGGCTGCGCGATCCAGCGGCGGATGAGCGCCCAGACCAGGGCGGCCAGCACCACCACGGCCAGAATATCCAGGTAGATGCTGTACACCAGCACGCCGGTGGGCGTGAGGATGGTCTCGCCCAGAGGAAGCCAGATGGACCCGCCGAAGATGAAGATCAGGTAGGACAGGCTGAAGGACAGGAAGCCCCAGAAGATTGCGGCGTGTCCGAGGCCGGCCAGGTCGATACTGCGTGAGCGGGGATCCGTGCGCCCGACCCGCTGCAACACCTTGCGCTGGCCCAGGACGATGGCGGCCGCGCCGACCAGGCGGGTCAGCGGCCGGTCGAACCGGGACGCGGGCGCGCCCTGGAGCACCAGGCGGAATACGCGGTGGTACACGGCGTATCCGGCCACGGCGAGGATGATGGCGGTCAGAACGTAAACGCCCACCCAAACGGGCAGGACGCCGAAAAGAGCATCGGGGGGAACCATAGACAGCCCTGTAACGGCAAGGCCGGAATGCTCCGGTCGCCGAGCATAAAAATTGGCGGCTAGTGTAACACGGTGGCCGGGCCGGCCGTGGTTGCCACCGGCACAGGGTATGCCTCCAAACCCAGGTGCCATCGGGCTGGAGGATTCCGTCGGCGAAGCCGCTGAGCAGCACGACGAACAAGCCGGCGCTGCGGTCGCCGAAGCCGAGAACGTTCTCCGAGTTGATGGGGGTTGGTCAGGGTGGTCGGGGCGTTGCTATGGGTTTTCTCCTCTGGATTGTCTGTTGTTGGTTTGGGTTTTTGGATTGGGCGAGAGGCAGGGTTTTTGTCCACCGGAGGCGGACGGGTTCGCAGGATGGGCGTCAGCCCCTGTGAGGCGGGCTCGGCGCGAATGGATTGGGCAAGGGAGCCGGGCGTCCGGCCAGCGAGATGGCGGTGTTGATTCGTGGTTGGCGACGCTTGGGATGGTGGCCGCACTGGAGGCAGATCCAGTCGGAATCCCGGCGGTTCTCGAAATCAACGTACAGGTCGCCGCCGCAACGCCGGCAGCCTCGAAAAACGTATCTGGTCAAGGGTAGCTCCGGTAACCGTAGGTCGGGTGATTTGGCCGTCCTATCAGTTTTGGAGCAGCAGTATCATAATAGTATGTGTGTTCTGTTTTGTTGAAGAGCGTGGCGTCACCGCGTTGACGGATAGAAGGATTAATGACACGATTGGCGCATACAATTTCAGCGATAGGAGTACAATAGACCCATGCCGCCCGCAACCTATACCGAGGCGCCCGAGTTACGGGCCGAACGCATCGGCAAGCACTTGGAGAAGTGCCGGGAATACTGGCTGAAGTGTCCCACCTACCTGGAGGAAGGGGACCTGTGCCAGGCCGGCGAAAAGGCGTGGGGCGCGGTGGCCCAGATGACAAAGGCGGCGGCCAGTGACCGGGGGTGGCGGCATTTCCAGCATCGTGAGTTATTGGCGGCGGCACGGCAGATCGCCGATGAATCCGCGAATCCCGCTGCGGTCAGGGAATCGATCAACATCGTGCGCACGATGCACACCAATTTCTACGAAGTGGATCTGGACTTGGCCGATACGGAACTGGGGATGGCTCACGCCACCGCGCTCTTGGAGAGGTTCTGGAGGCTTTTGCCGGAACTGTACACCCATGGGCGGACGTTTGAGGCGTGGCTGGCGGAGGCACAACGATAGCGCGTCCGCCAATACGCGCAGGTAGGCGCGGATCCGCCAAGCGCGGTCAGGCGGTGACGACGGGGCGGCGGCGGCCCACGAAATCGGCCACCCACATGGCGCACACGGACGTGAAGGTGAGGGCGGCGGACAGGATGAAGGCCTGCACGTAGTCGCCCTGCAGGTCGAACATGATGCCGCCGATGATGGGCCCCAGGAAAATCGCCGAGCCGCGTCCCATCTCGACGAACCCCATCACCGTGCCCAGCGAGTCGGCGGGAAACAGGTCGGCGGCCTTGGCGCCCACGATGAGGCCGCTGATGCCGTCGGTTATGCCGGCGAACAGCACGTAGATCGCCAGGGGCCAGAAACTCGTCCCGTCGCCGAAATAGAGGACGAAGAGCACGGACCCGGCGGCGATGCTCATCCCCACCGTGTACACCGACTCGCGACCATAGCGGTCGGTGGCTAGGCCGACCATGGGTCGGGCGAACAGGCTGACCAGGCCCACCGCCCCCATGGTGTTCGCCGCCGACTGGGTGGTGTACCCGGCCAGCACGAAGAATGACACCAGGTGGACCCGTATCAGCTGCACGCCCACCGATCCGGTGATGCGCGTCAGCACCAGCAGCCACATGGCAGGGTCGTGCACGGCGCTGCTCAACGCGGGAGCGCTCTGGCGCGAGCGGGGTCGCTCCGGGGATGTTGCGTTGGCCGGGTCGTCCTGATTCCCGCGCTCGGGGACGGGTAAGCGACGTTCGCCGGTATTGCCGGGGGGATCGCTGGGACCATCGAAGGGTGCGCCGGAGCCGTCGAAGGGAGCGTCGGAAGCAGCGTCTGATGGATGCTCTGGTTGCACCGAGCCGGGATTCGAGCGCGATTCGGGGGCGCGGCGCTGGAGCAGGCCGTTGGGCACGGCGATCATGACGGCGAACACCAGCCCGAAGATGCGGTAGGCCCAGCGCCAGCCCACCTCGCCGGTCAGGAATCCAGCCAGGGGGGCGAAGATGGCTTGGCCGATGGGGTTGCCGCTGTCGGCCAGGCCGAGCATGCGCCCGCGGGTCTGGGGGAACCACGGAGCCAGCGTGGCCGTCATGGAGAAGGAAGAGATCGCAGTGTGGCCGATCCCGCCGAAGATGCCGTAGAAGATGAACAACTGCCACAGATCGGTGGCGAAGCTGGAGGCCCACCAGGCGACGAGGATGGCGAGGCCAGCAAGGGGAAACAGCACCCGTGCCCCCCAGCGGTCCAGGAGGATGCCCAGCAGCGGGGCGGACAGGGCCCCAATGAGGCCGGCCGTGGAGAAAACGGCCGACGTGTAGGTGGCGCTGCGGCCGAAGGCGTCCCTCAGGGCGTGAAAATAAACGGACTCGCTGTTCTTGGTGCCGCCTTCGACGGTGAGGTTGCCCAGGGACAGGACGAATACGACCCAGCCGTAGTGCAGACGGGAGCGGGCGGCGGCGAGCATCGCCGCATTATACACGTGGACGGGTTCGTTTATCGCCCCTGCCTCTGTTAGCAGCGGTGTTTGCGAGGTTAAACGACTTGGTGCGGAACGCTGGCGCTTCCAGTCAAGTCTATTTTCAACGTGATGTCAGTGTAACCCGTACGGTACCATCGGGTTCGTGGACGTGATTGCCCAGCGCAACTTCGATGTTCTCCAAAGCGTCGAGGATGCGCTGCTGATTTGCCTTGACATCATTCACATCCTCCTGCAACTCAGCCACGCCTTTTTTCAGGCTGGAAACGTCTTCCTGGAGGTGCTGGGTGTCGTTATCAAGGCGCACGACGTAAACCAGCAGAGCGATGATGGCCCCGGCGATGGGCAGAACCACCGGAGCGAGCATTGAGATTCTTTGAATCCAACTGTCCATAATTCCCCAGAGGGCGCCACGGAGTCAGCCCGCGGCACCATGACAAGCATACCACACTTAATATGCAGAACACGCTTAAGCACCTTCGAAAACAGTCCAATACCCAGAACGACCGCGCCGCATCATACTCGGGCGGCCCAAGCGAAGACGGCGCCGGACTTCCCCAGACAGGGCTAGCCCAGCGTCTCATTGACTAGGGCCAGTCCATCCTCCAACCGCTGCAGCCAGTTGTCCTGCGGACGCATGACGGGAAAGACGCAAATCCGGAACAGGCAGGTTGCCTCACGCAGGGCGAGTTCCCGCTCGTCCCAGCCGAAACGATTCAAGGCGGCGCGCCTGAATTGGTCGTGGAATTCCGTCCTGGCGCCTGCTCTCTTGGAGCTTCCCATATTGGCGTCCCAGCTGAGGTGCGCCAGGAAATTGCCGACATCCAGCATTGGATCCCCAGGGCCTGCCTCCTCAAAGTCCACCAGAACCATCCGGCCGTCGGGCAGCGCCAGCAGCTGGTCGTCGTAGAAGTCGTTGTGAGCCGTACCCACGGGTTGCCATGACCCGTTGAAAGCATCCAAAACCGCGGTGACCTGGCTGAAGGCGCGCCGCGCCGTTTCATGATCCCTGACGGCGTGCTCAATCTCTCTTCGAGCGCCTCGGTACCGGCCGCCGAGGTCGAACGGACGCGCCGCCCCGTAATCACACGGTACGTCCCACAGGCTTGCCAACCCGTCGAGCAGCGCCTCCGGGTCGGGCCGTTCGCCGGCTCGTATGCATTGGCGGAGGTTCCGGCCCGGTATCTCCGAGGTCCAGATGACCGCTCCTTCGTTCCATATCCCCGCAATGCGTGGAACGGCGAAACCGGATCGGGCGACCAGGTGAGCGGCCTGCAACAGAGCAGGCATCGCCGCCGGCCTCATGGCTCTGACGTAGAACCTGGCCCGGCCCAGTCGGTGCCGCAACACTGCATGGCTGCCCGGGCGATAGCGGATGGTCTCGACCCGAATCCTCCTCGGCGGAATGGTCATCACGTGCTTCTTTACGCGGGCGATAGCGGTTTCAGGGTCGGCCACGTCTGGGAGACCGGGAAGGTCCGGATCGTCAGGGTAACGAAAAATCTGAACGGGTTTGCCATCGTCTCGCTGCAACGTGAACCTGACGTTGGGGACATAAACGTCCTCAGGCCACTCGACCTCGTAGGAGGTCCTGGCGCGCCGTCCCGGGACATTGGTGTGCTCGACTACTCTGATGGTCGGCGTTTCCGGATATGGGTCCCCGAACTGCCGGCAATACGTTCGCCAGGCCCAATCGGGATCGAGGAAATCGTTGGCCAACGCGCCTGGAGTATCCATGGCAGCCGAAACGGTCATGCTGCCCTACGAACTGGCCTGCCCACTGTCAGGCGAATCCTGGGTATCGGGTGAATCCGGCGTCGGTGGCGTGGGTGTCGGTGGCGTGGGTGTCGGCGGCGTGGGTGTCGGCGGAGTGGGAGTCGGCGGAGTGGGAGTCGGCGGAGTGGGAGTCGGCGGAGTGGGAGTCGGCGGAGTGGGAGTCGGCGGAGTGGGAGTCGGCGGCGTGGGAGTCAGCGGCGTGGGAGTCGGCGGAGTGGGAGTCGGCGGAGTGGGAGTCGGCGGAGTGGGAGTCGGCGGCGTGGGAGTCGGCGGCGTGGGAGTCGGTGGCGTGGGAGTTGCCGGCGTGGGCGTCGGTGGCGTGGGAGTCGGTGGCGTGGGAGTTGCTGGCGTGGGAGTTGCTGGCGTGGGAGTCGGTGGCGTGGGAGTCGGTGGCGTGGGCGTTGCTGGCGTGGGCGTTGCTGGCGTTGGAGTCGGCGGCGTCTCGTCGGTTCCGTCAGTGCCCTGATTTTCAGTAGTGTTTACGCCGTCGTTGTCCGTCTCCGGCGTGTCGATGCCGTCGTTGTCCGTCTCCGGCGTGTCGATGCCGTCGTTGTCCGTCTCCGGCGTGTCGATGCCGTCGTTGTCCGTTTCCGGCGTGTCGATGCCATCGTTGTCCGTTTCCGGCGTGTCGATGCCGTCGTTGTCCGTCTCCGGCGTATCGATGCCGTCGTTGTCCGTTTCCGGCGTGTCGATGCCGTCGTTGTCCGTTTCCGGCGTGTCGATGCCGTCGTTGTCCGTTTCCGGCGTGTCGATGCTGTCGTTGTCCGTTTCCGGCGTGTCGATGCCGTCGTTGTCCGTCTCCGGCGTGTTTATGCCGTCGTTGTCCGTCTCCGGCGTGTCGGTTAGGGGGTCATTATCGCCATCATCATCGTCTTCGATCTCGAAAAAGTAAGGAGGCGGAATGACTCCGGCCGGTGCGCTGACTTGGGAATCACCCGGCGCGAAGGTCGCGCCGCTCCATACCAGGGAAAACGCAATCAGGAAAGCCAATAGGGCGTTGGCTACGGTTTTGGTCATGAGACACCGCCAGCATGCGCACACGGTGAGATAACAGCCGAACCGGGGGCGAAAACGCCTCAGCGTCGTGGTCCATTCTATTGTGGCGTTCTATAAATAGTACACTATGGCAGCGTATCGCGCCGTGTCGAGCGGGACGACGCGCCGCAGATTGGTCTCTCCTGCACGACAGGCCATTTCGATCATCGGCAGTCGCCAACGTACTCCCTCCGTCACCCTGCAACGTACTCCGTCACCCTGCGCCACGCCCCCAGGTTCGGCTCTGGAGAATCCGCCTCTGGCGAGAGCCTGTCGAAGGTCCCGCGCGCTGTGTTGAGCAAGCGTCCCGGGTTGTTCGTTGCCTGCTGGCGAGATAATCGAACGACCCCGATCCAATGACACCGACCCCTTGCCCCTCATCTCCACCCATCTTTACCATTCAACTATGCAACCGCCCGCATCCAACCCGTCGCCCAGCCCCATGCCCATCCAATGCCCTACCCGTTCAATGCTCAACTCCAAACGCCGCTCCCCCAAATGCCCCCACCGGCACAACAAAACCGTGAATTTCGCCCCCAAAATCGCCCTCAACGCCCCCATTCTCCCCCACATCCCACCCCAACCCCCTACTCAAATGACCGGAAATGAACGGTAATGAGCGGGTTTCCCAAAAAATCCCCAACACCCGAATACCCTATCCTTTATATCCTGTGCATCGATGTAAAACTCCCCCGTCAGAGGTAAGCCCATGACCCTCTCCCAAATCCGTCGCCAGGTCGACGCCCTCAAGCGCCGCTTCGCCCGCGAACTCGCCATCCTCAAACTCCGCCGCATCGCCGAATCCATCTCCGACGAATGGGACCCCTCCGAACCACCGGAACCCGGCGACGTCATCAGGCGCATCGCCAAAGCCGGCTTCCTCCTCCCCACCTACGCCGACCTGGGCCGCTACCTCAAGGACATCCGGCTACGGGGCGAGGTCCCCGAGTACGAGGTCATCGTATTCAACCTGCTCCCCTGGGCCAGTCACGACCGCTACCGCGACTTTTTCCGCTGGGACCTCCCTGCGCCTGCGCGTTAGCCGTGCCCCACCGTCATACGTGGCCTCCACTGTCATTCCGGACTTGATCCGGAATCCACGAACGTCCTGCTGTCGCCAACGTTGGGCAACGCCGATATCTTCCGGATACTGCCCTGCGTCAGCGTGCGGCCCGCGTCGGAACGACGGTCCAGCCGGTTCGGACCGGGAATCGAAGCGTCCTGACTTCGCGGCCGCGTGAGCGATGTCCCGTGCGAGCGATGTGCCGTATCGTATAATGCGGCCACTTGCAATCTGGAGTTTTCGCACCCATGGCCACACTGAAACCGTTTCGCGGCTGCCGCTTTGAGCCCAGCGTGGTGGGCAACCTTTCTGACGTGATTTGCCCGCCCTACGATATGATCGGGCCGGAGCTGAAAACCGAGCTGCAGGGCCGCAGCCCGTACAACGCCGTGCATCTCGAGGGAGGGGAACAGCCCGACCCGGTGGACCCGCAGGTCGGCTACCAACAGGCGGCGCAACTGTTCCGCCGGTGGCTGTCCGACGGCGCGCTGCACCAGGACGACGCGCCGTGCTTCTACCTGATGCGCCACGCGTACAACTTCGGCGGACGGCGGCGGCAGCACCTCGGGCTGTTCGCGGACGTGCTGGTGGAGGATTACGACGCGGGCGCGGTCCTGCCCCACGAGTTCACCCGCGAGCCGGCGGTGCTGGACCGGGTGGCGCTGCTGGACGCCTGCCAGGCGCAGTTCAGCCCCATCATGTCGCTTTACCGCGACGCTGAGGGCGAGATGCAGCAGATCTTTGACCGCGTGCTGGAGAACGCGCCCGACGCCACCGGGACGACTCCCGCCGGCGGCAACGCCGAACTGTGGCGCATCGCGGACGCCGACACGCAGGCGGCCATCACGGAGACCTTCGCCGGCCGGCCGGTGTTCCTGGCGGACGGTCACCACCGGTACGAGGCGGCGCTGCGCCACAGCCGCGGGCAATCCGGCGACCAGGACGCGGCGAGCAGCTACGTGATGATGACGCTGGTGGAGTTCGACGACCCGGGGCTCTTGCTCCTCCCGTACCACCGGGTCGCCGGCGGTATGAACGACGAGCAGCTTTCGGATGTGCGCGCGCTGATCAACGGGCTGTTTGACTCCCGCCCGCTGAATCCGGACGCCACGCCGTCGGAGGCGGTTGACGAGGTGGCGCGGATGGGCGAGAACAGGCACTGCTTTGCGGTGTTCTGGGCCGACGACGCGCCGACCCTGCATACGCTGCGGGCGGAGGTGGACTGGCAGGGCTGGGGTCAGCTGGCCGTGTCGGAGGCGTGGGTGCTGCAGGAGCGAGTCCTGGCCCCTGCGCTGGGAGACGCGCTGGGTGATTGCATCGACTACAGCCCCGACCACGATGCCATCGTGCAGAGTGTGAACCTGGGAGAGCAGCAGATGGCCATCCTGCTCAAGCCGTTCCCGCTGGAGCCGTTCCGTCAGATCGTGAGCGCGGGCAACCGGTTGCCGCCCAAGTCCACGTTCTTCTACCCCAAGCTGCCCACCGGGCTGGTGATCAACCGCCTGGACGGGAGCATCTAGGCCGGGAGGCCGTGCCATGACCACGATGACCGAGATTGACACCACGCCGGCGGTATCTCCGCAACAGCGGAAACACTCGCCAACCCGGCGGCTGTTCACGGTGGAAGAATACTGCGCCATGGCCGAACTGGGCATCCTGGAGGAGGGAGAACGCGTTGAACTGCTGGACGGAGAGATTGTCGTAATGCCGCCGATTGGAGAACCCCACGAAGACAGTACGGATCGACTGGGTAGCGATCTGGGTTACGTTCTGCGCGGTCGTGCCCGGGTTCGGGTGCAAAACTCCGTGAGGTTGGATGACTATGGGCTGCCGGAGCCGGACATCGCCGTCGTGCGGCTGCGCGATGACTACCACCGTGCGCGACCTACGCCGGCAGATGTGCTGCTGATTATCGAGGTTGCGGACACCTCGCTGGAGTTTGACCGGGAGGTGAAGCTGGCGCGGTATGCGGCCGCCGGCATAACTGAGGTGTGGATCGTGAACCTGCGGATGCGCCAGGTGGAGGGCCACTCCGACCCGGTGGACGGCACGTACCGGAGCCGCCGGGTAGTGACGGCCCAGGGGCGCATCAGCCCGCTGGCGTTCCCGGACGTTTCGCTGGCCGTGGCCGATTTCCTGCTGGAGTGAGGTTGAACCATGACCACTATGACGGTGATTGACACCACGCCGGCGGTATCCCCGCAACAGCAGAAACACTCGCCAACCCGGCGGCTGTTCACAGTGGAAGAATACTGCGCCATGGCGGAACTGGGCATCCTGGAGGAGGGAGAACGTGTTGAACTGCTGGACGGAGAGATTGTCGTAATGCCGCCGATTGGAGAACCTCACGAAGACGGCGCCACCAGGTTGGGTAGAGATATGACGCATTTGCTCTACGACCGCGCCTGGGTGCGGGTGCAGAATTCGGTCAGGTTGGATGACTATGGTTTGCCGGAGCTGGACATCGCCGTCGTGCGGCTGCGCGACGACTACCACCGTCGGCGACCCACGCCGGAGGACGTGATCCTGATTATCGAGGTTGCGGACACGTCCCTGGAGTTCGACCGGGAGGTGAAGCTGGCCCGGTATGCGGCGGCCGGCATACCTGAGGTATGGATCGTGAACCTGCGGGCGCGTCAGGTCGAAGCGCACTCCGACCCGGTGGACGGCACGTACCGGAGCCGCCGGGTTGTGACGGCCGACGGGAGCATCGGCCCGCTGGCGTTCCCGGACGTTTCGCTGGCCGTGGCCGATTTCCTGCTGGAATGATGCCCGGAGATGGGCGGCCGAGGAGGGAGGCGGAGGAGTCGTTGCGATCTCGGCAGGGCAGCAGGAGCGTGTAATCGGTGGTGGACCTCGCCGCTTGTTTGGCTGGGCAACCTTTGTTACAATTCCGGCGCACGAAAGGCACGGCGATGGATGGGGACCATTCCGCCGGCTTCCCGCTGAACCCGCGTCCTTTGCGTAACCAATGGAGGAGGAGATACTATGCCGTCGTTCTGGGAAAATATCCGAATGCCAGACCCCACGGGCGAGCGCGAATCCGGCGCCAACATCGCCGAAGGCGGTGACATGGCCGCGTATGTCAGCTTCCCGCCGCCCAGCGTGGGAACCAGCCTGCCCGCCGTCATAGTCGTTCAGGAGGCTTTCGGCGTCAACCAGCACATCCAGCGCGTCGCGGACCGCTTTGCAGCCGAGGGCTACGTGGCCGTCGCGCCGGCCCTGTTCCACAGGAACGAACGCAACCCCAACCCCAACCTGGGTTACACCCCCGATGACTTTGACGCCGCCATCAACACGTACATGCCCGAACTGACCGGCCAGGGCATCATCGCCGACATCAACGCCACCATCGACTACCTGCAGCGCACCTATCCCCGCACCCGTGGGCAGAAGATCGGAATCGTCGGGTACTGCATGGGCGGCCGCGTGGTCTATCTCGCCGCCAGTTCCTGCGACGGCCTGAGCGCCGGCGTGTGCTACTACGGCGGCGCCATCCTGGCTCCGTACAGCGACGGTGTCACTCCGATAGACGGCACCGCCAACATCAGCATCCCGCTGATGGGCAACTTCGGCGATACGGACGGGAACCCGACGCCCGATGACGTTGCCAAGATTGCGGAGGCGTTGACCGCCGCCGGCAAGGCCCACGACTTCAAGTCGTACCCGGACGCCGGCCACGGCTTCAACTGCGACGACCGGGAAAGCTACAACGAGGCCGCCGCCACCGACGCGCAGGCCCGCACGCTGGCCTTCTTCAACGAGCACCTGCGGTAATCCGGCGACACCGGGAAATCCATCGCCCCCTCCAGAATGTTCCGGGGGGGGTTTTTGTGGGTCGGGTTGTGTGACCGCGAATGCGTAGGGGCAGGTGTCAATCCTGCCCCTACGCATCGACAAAGGCGCGCAGTACCGTCGGTGCGTCAGGATACGGGAGGACGGTGCTGGATCCAGGGTTGGGCGTCTTCAAACGCGGCCATAGCGCGGAGGACACGGCCCTCGGCGCCGGCCGGGCCGACCAGGTGCAGGCCGATGGGGAGGCCGGCTGCGGAGAATCCGCAGGGGACGCTGGCCGCGGTCTGCCCGCTCATGTTGATGGGAAAGGTGAAGGGCAGGTAGCCCCACCAGGGATCCACCGAACGGCCGGCGATGGTGGAGGGGTGTTCCCCGATGGGGAAGGCGGTTACGGCCATGGCTGGCGTGAGGAGCAGGTCGTAGGTGTTGAAGAAGTCGGCGAAACGACGCTTGTGCCGGTCGACGTAGGCCAGGGCGCGGGACAGGTCGGCGGCGGAGTACTGGGACGCGGCGTCGTAGGTGGCGCGGACGTAGTGGGTCAGATCGTCTCGGCGTTCGGGATAGTAGTCGATGTTGGAGGTGTAGGAGGCGGTGCCGAAGACGGTGGAGAAGGCGGGGAAAGGATCGCCTTCGATCTCGGGCGCGGCCTCCTCGACGATAGCGCCCATTTCCTGGAACACCTGGGCGGCGGCCCGGGTTACCTGGACTACTTCGGGGTCGACGGCGGCGTAGCCCAGGTCGTCGCTCCAGGCGACGCGCCAGCCTTGAACGCCGCCCTCAAGCGCGGCGGTGTAGTCCGGCGGCGTGTCGGTCATGGTGTTGGGGTCGCGGGAATCGGGCCCGGCCAGGACCTGAAGCAGCATCGCGGTGTCGCCCACGTTGCGGGTCATGGGTCCGGACTGGGAAAAGTGGTTGACGGCGGGCCCACCATAGCCGCCGTAGCGGGGGACGCGGCCGTGGGATGGCTTGATGCCGGTGACGCCGCTGAAACTGGACGGGATGCGGATGCTGCCGCCGCCGTCGCTGCCGGTGGCCAGGGTGCAGAGGCCGGCGGCCAGGGCGGCCGCCGCGCCGCCGCTGCTGCCTCCGGGGGTGTAGTCGGTGTTCCACGGGTTGCGGCAGGGCTCGCTGACCAGGTTCTCGGTGGTGCCGGACTGACCGAACTCGGGGGTGTTGGTCTTGCCCAGGATGACGGCGCCGGCGGCCTTGACACGCTCGACAACGATGGAATCGATCTCCGGGACGCGGTCGCGGAACAATGCGGAGCCCATGGTGGTGGTGACGCCCCTGGTGAGTTCCAGGTCCTTGATGGAGATTGGTATGCCGTGAAGAGGGCCGAGGGTGTCACCGCGTTGGACGGCCTCGTCGGCGGCGCGAGCGTCGGCCAGGGCCTGATCGGGGCAGAGAGCGAGGTAGGCGCTGAGACGGGGGTTGAGATCGTCGATGCGCTGGTAGAATAGCTCAGCCAGCTCGACGGAGGAGATCTCACCGCCGGCGATCATGCGGCGGATTTCGGTGGCGGGTGCGAAGGCGAGTTCGGAGTCCATGGCAAGCCTCGTTTTGTGGCGGGAATTAGGAGTTGTTGGGAATAGGCCATTATACGCACCAAGCCTATCCAATTCGCGGTGCGACCGCGGATTGGATCCCGTATTGTGCAAATGCTCCAACTGCGATCCGTTTATGGGTCAACGGATTTTGGTTTTGGCCTTCTTTATCGAATAAACACAAGACCGCTGCTTCCATCAAATCTCTGACCAAGGTAAAACTCCCCAAGTCATAGAAGCCCCGAATCCTATCAATATTCCTTTCGCGAACTCTGGGTGCAAATCGTCCAACTGGAAACTCAAAAGAGATGAGCACGCAGGCTCCGGCGATTACGAACACTACTACGGGCGCCAAAACTTTCCTGACGCAAAATCGATAAACACGCTTCTTGTCGCCATTGTCGGCCGTGGTCTTTTGCCGTCGCATACGTGCCATTGTTTTTGCCCTGTTGCCCTTTGCTCGCCGACCAACATTTCTCCCAAATACCATTTACGTTAAACGGCGGTAACACAATCCCACTTTGGCAATACGGCATACTATCGTTTGGGCCGTAGTGTATAGTAAGCGTTCGTTGCGCCGGCCGCAGGGATATTGGCAGGGCGACGCTTGATGTGATCGTGGCTACCGTAGGAATCATCGCGAACCCCGCCGCCAGCAAGGACATCCGCCGGCTGGTGGCGCAAGGTCGCGTGGTGCCCGACTGGGAGAAGGTGAACACCGTTCGGCGGGCGCTGATCGGGCTGCAATCCACCGAGGTTGAAAAAGTGGTGGCGATGCCTGACAGCGGCAACCTGTGCCGGCGAGCCGCCGACGATTCGGGCATCAACATTCCGCTGGAGATGCTGCCGATGTCGCCGCTGTACACCGAGGGGGACACGACCCGGGCGGCGGCTATGATGGCGGAAATGGGCGTGGGATGCCTGATCACGCTGGGCGGTGACGGGACCAACCGGGCGGTGGCCGTGGGTACCAATCAAATTCCGGTGGTGGCGATCTCAACCGGCACCAACAACATTTTTCCGGTGATGGTGGAGGGCACGCTGGCCGGGATCGCCGCCGGCCTGATCGCATCCGGGCGGCTCAGTCCCGCCGACGCCGCGATAGTCAGCAAGACGCTGCACATCCACGTGAATGGGGAGCCGACGGAACTGGCACTGGTGGACGTGGCGGTCTCGCGGGAGCGGTACGTGGCGACTCGGGCGATATGGGACCTGCGGACGGTATACGAGGTGTTTCTGACTCGCGCGGAGCCGGCCGGCATTGGCCTGTCGTCCATCGGCGGGCGGCTGCATCCCCTGTCGCTGGCCGACGTGGGCGGGCTGCACTACCGACTGGCGGGGCCGGACGCGGACTCGGACGGCTCGTCAACGGTGATTGCGCCCGTGGCTCCCGGCATGGTGGAACCGGCGACGATCGCAAGATGGGACCTGCTGCGCGAGGGCGTTCCCGTGTCATTGCAACGGCGATACTGCACCATCGCGCTGGACGGGGAACGGTCGTTGGTGCTGAGTCCCGATGACGCGGTTGAGGTGGTGCTGGCGCGGGACGGTCCGCCGGTGGTGCAGGTGCAGCGGGCGCTGTTGCGGGCGGCGCAACTAGGTCTGTTCAACCAACCCTGATGCTCGGCGGCTGGGAGTTGGTCGTCGGCCTGGCGGCGCTGCTGCTGGGTTCGTTCGTATTCAGCGCGGTTGGGTTCGGGATGGCGCTGGCGATGGCGCCGATACTGCTGCTGATACTGGAGCCGCAGCAGGTGGTGGTGCTGGCCAACTCGATGATCGTGCTGGCTACGGTGATGATCCTGGCGCAGACGTGGCGGCATTACCGGTGGCGGCAGTCGTGGCTGTTCGTGGTGTCCGGCCTGCCGCCGGTGCCGCTGGGCGTGATTTTGCTGAGCACCGCCGCGCCGACGGTGCTGCGGACGGCGATTGCCGCCCTTATTCTGGTGATCGCCCTGTTGATGCTGCTCGACGTGCGGTTGCCCGGAGCCAGGACACGTGGGGGCGCGGTCGGTTTCGGATTCACGACGACGCTGCTGACCACGACCTTGAGCATTGGCGGTTTCGTGGCCGGCATCTACGCCATCGAGCAGGACTGGACGCGGGAGCAGATGCGGGCGACGCTGGCGGTGTATTTCCTGCTGGCGGGAGCGCTGGGTCTTGCGCTGTACGCGGTTACGGGGTTGATTCCACGGGAGATGGTGTATGACATCGGCGTGGGCGCGCCGGCGGTGGTCGTGGGGGCGCTGGCGGGCGGCTGGCTATCGCGTCGGATGAGCCTGGAGGTGTTCCGCTACGCCGTGCTGTTCGTGATCATCGGCGGGTGCCTGGCGCTGCTGGGTCGGGAGGCGTGGCGATTCTGGCAATAGGCCCGATGTCAGGCTGGGGATACAATGCTGGTTCCGGGGAGGTTGAACAGCGAGGTGATGGATGCCTGGGCTTCCTGGAAATGCGCGGCAAGCTGAGCCTGGGTGAGGTTGCTGTGGCAAAAGTGGCCGTGGAGTTTGCCGACGGCGTCGAGACCTCTCCGCAAGGTGGGAGCGCTCTGGTATCGCTGCTCCAAATGTCTCAGGACTGTTCGACGGCGCAGAGGTTGGCCGGCGGGTATGATTTCGTAGCGGAGGTTAATTGCCAGGATGATTCGGTTGGCTGCGCCCCACAACATTTCCGCAGCGGCAATGATTCGATTGCGCCGGATCAACTCGCGTGCTGGTTCCCACAGCCGGCGATCAACGTCCAGGTGTTCCGGGGTGGTCAACTGGGTCGGCCCGAAACAGGGAAGGAAGTGAGTATCCCTATGAAACCGCGAACATCCGGAATGGAGAGTTCCATTTCCTCCGGCTCGATAAAGCGATATTTGGCGTTATCGCCGAACAACGAGGCAGTGGTGTACCCACCAGTGTAATCCCGCGTGTCGTTCTGCTTGTCCAGCTACTGAGCGAAGAAGAACAGGTCGTCGCCGTCCGGCTCGTGGGTGCGGCCGAACTGTTTCGCTAGGTCGATGAGAGTGCACTCGGCCGACTTCCATAAGAGGGACGAGCCGACGTCGTGATTGCCGGCGGTGAAGGCAGCGTCGGCATCGGCCAGCAGCCGGTGAGGGTCCGGCGAAGTTTGTTCATGGCTCTGCCTGGTCATGGCATGAGCCTATGCCGAAACCGGGGCGCTCAGGACGAGAGGTCGTGGAATGCCGAGAGGGCGGCGGTAATGCCGTCGCCGACGGCGGCGCCGAGTTGGCGAGTTGATTCGGCGCGGGCGTCGCCGCACACGTACACGCGGGGGATGTTGGTGCGCATGTGAATGTCGGTGCGGATGTGGCCCAGCTCGTCCATGTCGAGCATGTCTTTGAACGCCTCGGTGTTGGGGTGGAAGCCGACGTAGACAAATGCGGCGGCGGTGGGATAGTCGTAAATCTCGCCGGTTTTGATGTCCTTGACGCGGGCGGCTTCCAGGACGTCGTTACCGACGAACTCCTCGACGACGTGGCTCCACAGCCATTTGTATTTGGGATTGGAGAAAGCGCGGTCCTGCAGGACCTTGGTGGCCCGGAGTTCGTCGCGGCGGTGGATAACGGTGACGGAGTTGCAGATGCCGGTGAGGTAGAAGCTCTCGTCCATGGCGGAGTCGCCACCGCCGATGACCACGACGTCCTGTCCGCGGAAGAAGTTGCCGTCGCAGACGGCGCAATAGGAAACGCCGCGTCCGCCGAACTCATCCTCGCCGGGTACGCCGAGCTTGTTGTGGGCGCCGCCGGTGGCGATGATAAGGGCGCGGGCGGTGAAGTCGCCTTCGGACGTTCGCACCAGCTTGTGTTCGTCGTGGAGATTTTCCACGGACTCGACCTCGGCGAACTCCATTTCAGCGCCAAACCGGTCGGCTTGATTGTACATTTCGTCAGCCAGTTCCTGGCCCTTGACGCCTTCGCGGAACCCGGGATAGTTCTCGATATCGTCGGTGATCAGAAGCTGTCCCCCCGGTCCGATACTCTCGATCATTAGGGTGCTGAGCATGGCGCGTGTGGAATAGAGACCGGCGGACATACCGGCGGCGCCGGCGCCGAGGATCACAACGTCGTAGTCCTTTGCCATCGATATGGTACCTCCTGTCGGCTGGTGATGATCCTACCCGGAGGTCAGACCGGGTGGTGAACGCGCGTGGTTGGGGGCATCATGGATTCGCTCCGAAACGGGCTCGGGCGGACCGCCTCACCGAGTTCGCGCGGACGTAGTCCACGGCGTGACGGAGGCCTTCTTCGAGCGACACCTTTGGTTCCCAGCTGAGGTCCTTGGCGGCGCGGGTGGAGTCCAGGGCGATCTTCAACACTTCACCGGCTCGCCTGGGCCGGTAAACGGGATCCTGGTAGAACTCCGTGCATTCCTGCAACTGGGAGTGTATTTGATTAATGGTAACAGGCTCGCCCGACCCGATGTTGTAGGTTCGCCCGTCGCCTCGATACACCGCCGCCAGGTTGGCCTCGACGACGTCGGACACGTACACGAAGTCTCTTTCCTGCCGGCCGTCGCCGTAGATGTTGGGGCTGCGCCCCCGCAGCATCATGCCGGCGAATATGGCGATGACGCCGGCCTCGCCGTTGGGGTCCTGGCCTGGCCCGTAGACGTTGGCGTAACGGAGGATAGTGTATTCAAGGCCGTAGGTGCGTCGATACAGATCCAGGTACAATTCACTGACATATTTGGACAAGGCGTACGGCGTTATTGGGTTGGGTGGCGTGTCCTCATCGCAGGGGATGGTGTCGGGATTGCCGTAGATGGCGCCGCCGGTGGACGAGAATACGATCTTGTCCACCCCTTCGGCGGCGGCGGCGGAAAGAAGCCTGATGGTGCCCAGCACGTTGGAATCGGCGTCGGCGACCGGGTCCAGGGTTGACTGGCGGACGCTGCTCTGAGCGGCCAGGTGGAAAATTATTTCGGGCCCTTCGCGCTGGATGATCTGGAGCACCTTGGGATCATTGATCGCGCAGTGGTAGAAGGTTGCCTGGTGGTTGAGGTTACGCAGTTGGCCGGAGCTGAGGTCATCAACCACGGCCACGGAGTAACCGCTCTCCAGCAAGCCATTGACGAGGTGTGAGCCGATAAAACCGGCGCCGCCGGTTACCAGCACTTTGGTGGATTCTGCCATAAACTCCGGCGCTTACTGAGCAAGTTGTGGTGACGGTGCCAACGCATATCGTAATTGATACGCGGGAGTCCGGCAAGGAGTATGGGGCCGCCGTAACTGTTCAGAGTTGGTGAGGTGAATTGGCGGAACTGGGTTTGCGGATGGGTTGCGGTGGAGGTGGTGGTTATGTCATATATCTGGGATGGACGGGAAAATTGATCTGAGGACGGCTGACCGGGATGTGCTCATTGGC